>ONWP01000254.1 GCA_900321595.1 uncultured Eubacteriales bacterium | reverse complement strand
GACGTCCTGACCTCCGATGTCGATGATCGCCTTGACAGACGGATCCGTAACGTGCACGCCCATGGCGTGGCAGGAGATCTCGCTGACATTCTCGTCGGCGAAGGGTACGCGGTTGCGGCCGTAGCCCGTTCCGACGATATAGGCGAGGCTTTCGGTTCCGGCGAGGACCGGGACGCGGGAAATGCAGTCCTCCATTGCCTGCCGGGAGGATTCGGCCGCGTTCATCTTGCTGCGCTGTATCACGGATGCGGCGATTTCGCCTGTCTCGTCCACGATCACAGCCTTGGTGTAGGTGGAGCCTACGTCGCACCCGCCGAAGTATTTCATGTCTCGTCCCCCTCGATCAGGATCACGTTTTCGAGCAGATCGACGTCAAGGATCCTGCCCGGCACGCACGTTCTCTTGCCCATCAGGTCGTATAGCACGACCTCATTGTCGCCCGGAATCACCCGCGCGATGTTTTTGCACAGGAACACGTTTTCATCCGCGCCCTTTCTGTAAACAGATGATAAGCACATATTCAGACCTCCGTTTCCGCGATAGCCTCGCGCAGCCTGTCCGTGGATGCGTTCAGAAGCGCGACAGCCTCGCGCACACGCACTGCGGCGTTTTCAGGCAGCGCAGCTGCAAGCTCCGCCAGCTCTCCGGCGTGGTGCGCGTTGTGGTCCGCCATATACCGCAGGAGCGCGAGCGTTTCCTCGGGCGACGCGTTGTGATTATGATCATGATGGTCGTGATGACCGTTCATTTTTTTCCTTCCTTTCCGAAATGCAGTTCCCGCAGGCCGTCGATCTCGTCGCAGACCGGCTTCATGTTACAGGACGCGCAGTCGAGCCCGTCCTTCTGCAGCGCGCTCTGCACCGCGTCGGTGATCCGTTTAACCTTTATCGCGAGTGACGAGAGTGCTTTATAGTCAGCGCGCGGATCGGTGACGAAGATCGTCCGCACGCGAGACACGTCCCCGCGGTCGAGAAACGCCCGGATCAGGCTGTTTCCCACGTTGATCAATGAGAGGGGCGGGTTCGTTCGCAGCGCGTCCTTTGCTACGCGCACCTGCTCCCGACAGGAGGCAGGGGAGATGCGGACGTGATACCCCGCGGGGCTGAGCTGAAACACGGTGAAGCCGACCGACTTGAGCTGCTCCGAATAGAGCGCCGCGGGGTCGGTCTCCTTCAGCTGAATGATGGTGAAGTGCGCGAAGGGGACGTCCGAGCGGAGCTCGCCCAGATCCGGGCCGAAAAGGAGCGTTTCGCTATTCTCCCCGTCAAGGTCCGCGAAGACGACGGCCTCCGCGCTCGCCCTTCCGCCGCCGCCCAGCTCGTACGCCATGTCCGCGCGCATCAGGAAACTGTCTTTTTCGCCCTCGGGCGCGCATTCTGTTTCGCAATAAGCGGCCCGCTTCGACGGCTCCGCCGGCAGAAGCGCCGTCAAGCGAAGCAGCACGTCGTCATACAGCTTCATACCGGTTCTCCCGTCAGCATTCGAAGCGCTTGTTTCGAGCCCAGATACAGCGGCGAATCCGCCGGGAGCGCGTAGACGCTTTCTCCGCGCATGTCGTTTTCGCACTGGCCCCGGTCCTCACCGATCACGGCGAGCAGGTCGGGGACGTTCGGCGCGAATCCTTCCGGCGCGCGGTTTACGATCACGCCCGTCTTTTCACAGGTCACGAGACGTGTCGCGACCCGGCGGATCGTGTCGATCACCTGAAAGCCCTTGCGGCTCGCGTCCGTGACGAGCACCAGATACGTGATGTTCTCCAGCACCCGGCGGTTGATCTGCTCGATCCCGGCTTCGCCGTCGATCACCACGTAATCGTAGTTTCCGGCGATCGACTCGAGCACCTGCTTGAGATACGCGTTTACCTTGCAGTAGCACCCGGCGGCCTCCGGGCGGCCGATCGCGAGGAAGGATAGATTATCCCGTTCCGCGATGCAGTCCGTCAGGTGGAATCGCGCTTCGCTCAGCAGCTCAGCGGCGGCGCCGGTCTCGCCCCGCTCAATGCTTTCGGCGATGCGAAGGCGCACGTCGTCGAGCGTCAGTTCCGGCTCAATATCCAGCGCCGTCGCGAGCCCGACGGCGGGGTCGGCGTCCACGGCGAGGATGCGCTTGCCGGGGTGCGCCTCGGACAGAATGCGGATAAACGCCGCGGAGAGCGACGTCTTGCCTACGCCGCCCTTGCCGGTGACAGCAAAGATCTCTGGCATTACGGGCCACCCCCTGTTTTATCATAAAAATACTTTTATATTATTATAACACATGTCCGCCGGATTGTTCAATTCCCGCGCGGACATAATTCAAATAAATTATGACAAGCGGCAATCAAAGAGTAACATCGCAAGCAAATTGGAGCGGCTCATCGTGTCAAATTTCGAACCGGAATCTTAGAAAAATCTTAGAATTCAGCTGAAAGTGTCTTAGAATGCAAATGAAAAGCCTTGAAAACCCAATGTCTTCAAGGCTATTTGGCAGGGGCAGAAGGACTTGAACCCTCGGCACGCGGTTTTGGAGACCGCTGCTCTACCAACTG
>ONWP01000253.1 GCA_900321595.1 uncultured Eubacteriales bacterium | reverse complement strand
TGCAAAAACTTTTGAATCTCGACGACTTTTTGCAGTACGATGCAAAAACTTTTGATCGTTCATCGGAAAAACCGGAAAAAAAGAAACCGCCGGACGGTTCGCGAAAGCGCTCCGCGTCGGCGCGTCATTCGGCGAGGTCGATCCCCGCGCGGAAAAGGCGTTTTTCGGAGAATGAGGCAGGACAAAAAAGATCGCCGGACGGCTTGCGGCTGTCCGGTGGTTTTAAAATAAATGTAATGAAAATGTGTTGACATTTACTTTGCAATTTTATATAATTGTGTTGAAAGGAGCTGTTGTTATGTCCGCACAGACGACAAGTATCAACATCCGTGTCGATTCCGATCTGAAATCGCAGGCGGAGTCCCTGTTTGCCGATCTCGGTCTCACGATGTCCGGGGCGATCACGATGTTCCTGCGCGCCTCGGTCGGCGCAGACGGTCTGCCGTTCCCGGTCAGGCGCTCCCCGAACGCGCAGACGCGTGAGGCTCTGCGGGAATTTGAGGCGATGCGCGACGATGCGGCGGCGTATCCGCGCTACGATTCGTTCCGGTCGCTGATGGACGAGGTCCTGACTGATGCTTAAGATCGTCGCGTCGAACCGGTTCCGCAAGGATCTGAAAGCGGCCGCCAGGCGCGGGCTCGATCTGACGAAGCTGAACGCCGTCGTCGACGCGCTCGCCGCGGGGCAGACGCTCCCGCCGCAGAACCGCGATCATGAGCTGACCGGGAACTACCGGTCGTTCCGTGAGTGCCATATCGCGCCGGACTGGCTGCTGATCTACCGGATCGAAAAGGACGACCTGCTGCTGTTCCTGTTCCGCACCGGCACGCACGCAGACCTGTTCTGACCCTGTTCGGGATAGGATCCGGCGCGGGGGAGTGAAGTACAAATAAGAACGCCGGACGGCTCAATGTGAGCCGCTCCCTGTCAAGTAGACAGGTAAAACATACAAAGTAGTTTAGATGAATAACAGATAGCCCGAAGGAAGGAACCCTACCGGGCTTATTTTATGCGGACATCAAAACTGCCCGGCTTTACGCCGGGCTGCTTGTGTGTATTCGCTTACTTTTTGGCGAGGATCTTCTCGTTGTGCGCGAGATACTCGTCGTCTGCCAGATCGAGGATCTGACGGATGCTGGTCTCCGCCGCCAGGTACTCCGCCAGGAGCTTCTTCATGCGCTCTTTGCCGGCCTTCTCGATGTGATAGTAGCGTCTCTGACGGCGCTTGCCTACCAGCTTTGTGTAGTCGGTGATGAAGCCCTGCTCGTTCAGACGGTAGAGGATGGGGTAGAGAGAGCCTTCGAGCATCGTGTACGCGCCGTCGGTCCTCTCCGCGAAGCAGTGCGTGATCTCGTACCCGTACATGTCGCCCTGAGACAACAGGTAAAGGACGAGCAGCTCCGCCGTGCTGTGCTTGAAGCTGTCGAAATTTTGTGCCATGTGTGATCCACTCTTTCTCTATTATTAAAATAACATGTTGACTATAACATGCGAAAAAATAAAAGTCAAGAGATTTTATGAAAATTTGTTAAACAGTTGTCAAATCGATACATAAGCCCTTTTTATGTCGCCGAACCGGCCGCGGCGCGCGCTGCCGCGACAGTATTGACCAGCAGCATGGCCCGCGTCATGGGGCCGACGCCGCCGGGGACCGGCGTGATGAGGCTGCACAGGGGCGCGACCGTCTCGAAGTCCACGTCGCCGCAGAGTTTGCCGTTTTCGTCCCGGTTCATGCCCACGTCGACGACCACCGCGCCGGGCTTGACCATGTCCGCCGTGATGAATTTCGCTTTGCCGATCGCGCTGATCAGGATGTCCGCCTGCCGGGTGTGCGCCGCCAGATCCCGCGTGCGGGAATGGCAGGTCGTGACCGTCGCGTTCTCCCGCAGCATGAGCATCGACATGGGCTTGCCCACGATGTTGCTGCGGCCGACGACGACGCAGTTTTTGCCCGCGGCGTCCACGCCGTAGAAGCGCAGCAGCTCCACGACGCCCGCCGGGGTGCAGGGCAGGAACGTCCCGCCGCCGATGCTGAG
>ONWP01000278.1 GCA_900321595.1 uncultured Eubacteriales bacterium | reverse complement strand
GTTCGGCGTGTATCAGATCTTTCCCGAAGCCCGCCAGGTCCTGCGCGTCTGCGACGCGTTCATCCGCGAGAAGCTGTTCGGTTGATTGTAACGCTTCTCTCGGAGGATTCGGTACCAGAGAATGAAAGCAACACAACGTGGTCAGCGATGCTGACTGCGTTGTCTTTTTTATAGCAATAGCCAAAATGACACATCAGCATATTGATTTCTTGTTTATCGAGAGGTTGTCATTACCATCGTGAGACGAATTGTTCTGATTGGCATGAAGTATATTCAAATCTCTTTGTTGAGAACACAAAGATCCGGCAGGATCTGCAATTGCAAATAGACTGCCTCACGTTGCAGTGAGGCAGTCCGCTTATCAGATGATGTGCTTTTCAGCCGACGGTGACGGTTTTGGACTGGCGGCCGTCGTCCCAGTAGATCTCGACTGTGACGGGTTTGTCAGAGCGGATATCGACCTTCGGTTCCTCCGCGGTGTTCGCGCGCTTTTCACACATGAGCGACAGCGTCGCGTCCGGGCCGAAGGGGTATTTCTCCACGCCGAAGCGGTCGGTCAGGTCGATGTTCCAGCGGATGACGTTGTTCTGCGCGTCGGGCTTGATGCCGAAGACGTACTCGAACAGCACCGAGATCGGCACGATGCCCGTCCAGCCGACGAAGTCCGCGTGGGAGACGCCGCCCTGTCTGGGCTTGCCGTCCGCGCCGGGCATCGGTGCGTAGTTCTCGTAGACCGTGCCGGTGTCGTTGAAGACGGAGACCACGTAGTCCAGATAGTTGACGCCGATCTTGTGCGACAGATCGTATCTGCCGTAGGTGTCGAGGCCTCTGAGCACCATGTAGCTCGTGGGCGCCCATACGCCGCCGCACCAGTATCCGCCGTCCGGGCTGAACGCGGGGTGATCGGCGCTCAGCGCCGGCAGCATGCAGGGCGTCGCGAACTCGTTTTCATTCGTCAGATGCGCGATGAACCGGTCGGCCTTGTCTGCGGGTACGGCCTCCGCCAGCAGCGCCCAGTACGCGCCCAGGTGCTTGACGTGGTTGAGCTCGCCGGTTTTCCACAGATCGTAATAGAACGCGGACTCGTCGTCCCAGAGCTTCTCGTTGACGACCTGCAGCAGGCGCTCGCGCTCCTCCTGCAGACCCGTGACGTCGGCCTCGCGGCCGAGCACTTTTGCCATCTCCGTGAGGATCCGGCAGTTCATCAGCGCCTGCAGGCACGCGTCGATCCAGACCATGTGTCCGTGCGAATAGGTGACGCTGTAGCCGGGCTGCATCCGCGGCAGGTTGTCCATGCCGCAGCCCAGTCCGCTGGACCAGTACGTGCCGTCCGGCCAGGTGTGGAATTCCTGCATCCACTCGTGGTACGCCATCAGGCAGGGGAAGACCTTCGCGAGCCGTTCGGTGTCGCCGAAGTTCTTGTAATACTCCCATTCGCTCCACGCCATGACGTCCGGGCCGGTCGCGCAAGGGTCAAAGCGCGTAAAGGCCTCCTTGCAGGTGTCCTGCTCCATCTCGCGGCAGATGTAGCCGTCCTTATACTGATGCGAGTAGAAGTTGTCGAGCGTCCCCTGGAAATTGAACGACCGGGAGCCGTAGCGGCCGAACATGAGGATGAAGACAGAGTCCCACATGAAGAGCTCGCCGTTAAACGCCGTGTCGATGTAGTTTGAGACAAAGCCCGAGAACATGGAGGGCTTTTTCAGGTTGCTGAACGCGAGCTCCCACGTCTTGTAATAGCAGTCCACCGCGTCGTCGTGGCTCTCCCAGACCGGCCGGGGCAGGTTGTCCTTCTCCTGCTTGAAGGTCGGCAGCCGTTTCTGCTCGCGCTTCATGGAGATGAATTCATTCTCGGCGGCGAAGCGGTTCTCCTGGATGGTCATCTCGTTATTCGGGTTGTTTTCGCCCGTGGAGGCGCGCCGGAGCGTGAAGGACAGCGTGAGGAACATGCTCACGAGGAATGCGACGATCCGTTTGAACATGAGATCCGTCTCCTTTCGGTTCTCGTCTTACGCGATCCCGTTCCCCGGGGTCAGGGGCGCTTCCCTGCGGAATCCGCCGCGCAGGCGGATCTCCCTGCCCGCCTCGGCGGACTCGTGGAAGGCGCACATCATGTCGAGCACGTGGAAGGTCTGGGCGCAGTTCGCGCGGGGCGCGCGGCCCTCGCGCAGGGCGAGGCACATGTCGGCGACGCCGACGCCGCGGCTGTTCTCGCAGAAGTCGAAGGGGATGTCGACCTCTTCATAGTGGGGCGCGTCCGCGCGCATCAGCCTG
>ONWP01000252.1 GCA_900321595.1 uncultured Eubacteriales bacterium | reverse complement strand
CTTCCGCTGCGAGGATCTTCGCTTTCTTGTCGCCTTCCGCGCGGGAAACAACCGATTCCTGATGCGCCTGCGCCTCCAGCACCGTCTGTCTGCGCTCACGCTCCGCGCGCATCTGCTTGGTCATGACCTCGCCGATCTCATGCGGCGGCAGAATGTTTTTCAGCTCGACGCGCGTCACCTTGATTCCCCAGGGATCCGTCGCCTCATCGAGGATCTTTTCAAGCCGCGCGTTGATCTCGTCTCTGCTCGTCAGCGTCTGATCCAGCTCCATATCGCCGATAATGTTGCGAAGCGTCGTCGCGGACAGGTTCTGAAGACCGGCGATCGGGCGCTCGATCCCGTATGTATAAAGGTACGGATCCATAACAAGCGCGAATACGACCGAATCGATGCTCATTGTAACGTTATCTTTCGTGATCACAGACTGCGGCGGAAAATCCAGCACCTGCTCCTTCAGCGACACCTTGTTGATCACCCGCTCTATGATCGGGACCTTAACATGGATGCCGGCCTGCCAGACCGTCTTATACTTTCCGAGGTGCTCCACAACGTACGCGCTGGCCTGCGGCACAACGACGATGTTTTTGATCAGAATGATGAGCAGGATCAGGACTGCCACGCCGAGAAGGACAAACAGCCAAATGAAATCTTCCATACACGATACCTCCATTTTTGAATTGATGCCTGTAATGCATTTGATTCCGGATCTCAGTTTACGAGACAACGGCCCCGCTGCAACCACCGTTTTACATCACATCACCAGCTTTTTCTCAAAAAAGGGAGCCATCTCTACAGACAGCTCCCAATCACCTTATTACGTTGCACTTATATTACCATATTGCCCTGACGTTGTCAATACTGATTCTGAATTTTCAATCAGTATTATTTGGATTTCACATAGACGCCATAAAGCTTCAGCATCGCGTTGGAAAGCGCGGAGATGCTGTCGTGATCTGTCGGACAGGTAAAGAATCTGGTCGGATTCAACCGGTCATACAGCATCGACATGAGCTGCGGATCATCATAACGCATTCCCGAAAGCGCGGTTTCAACGCATTTCGCATACGAGGCGAACCCGTCTTCCTCCATCGCTTTTTTGCGCATCGCGTCGCTTAGGGCGAAATCCTTCACATTCGCCGCGTCTTTGAAATAAGAATGATCTGCGGAAGGGATCTGCGCGTAAAACGTAGTCAACAAATTGACAAGCCGGTCATACTGGGTTTCGCATTCATTTTGAATTCTGGAAGCAAAGCCGCTGTCAATGACATAGCGTCCGCTGTTGTCGCAAGTCGCAAACGTCATCAGGAAATTCAAGGTCGTTCTGATGTATTTCGGAATTTGCTGCGTTTCAGGATCGATGATGACCATTGATTCGGATTCCTCGCGAATAAAACCGGCGCTGATACACTCGAGAACAGCATAGGCGAAAAGAATCGGCACTTTTCTTGCCGTCGCTTTCGGGTTGATCCGATTGACGGGATTGAGCAGCTTGTACGCTGTGACAGCTGACAGCGTGTCGGGAAGATGATCAACGCTTTCCGCTTCGATCTGCGCATGCTTCAGCAGCTTTCTGCGCTTTACTTTATCAGCAAAGAATGTGAAATAGACGATAGCGGCGGCAAGCAGGACGCAAATGACAACGGGGATCAGAACCTTCAGGAACTTTTTCGCCGACGCCAGAAAATCGCTCATGCCGGAAACCTGTCCGAGCTGGTCCGCACTAAAGGCCGTAATCGGAACGGTGAAATCAGCCCGAAGGATCTCTGTTACAAAATCGTCCGTATACGTCACCTTGCCGTCGACCTTCGCGACGTCGCAGGAGGCGTCTTCAGCGAGGGCGATATCCGCCGCGGCGATCATACTCGGCATCGCAATATCGATCGTCACGTTATTGACGGATGCGGAAAACGATTCTCCGAAAAAGCGGAACGCTACAAGCGCACGATTCCCGACGGCCTTGACTGCGCCGGAAACCGTATAGACGATCTCATACGTTTTCGTTTCATTGTCCGCTTTCGCGCGGATATCAATGGTATACGCGGAGTTCTTCGGTTCACCTGTAAATATGTAGCCATCGCCCTGCGCGTCAGGTTCGATCGCATTGACCTCGAGCCCGTTCACCTTGACGCTTTCCACGGCGATCGATTCATACTGATCCCGGGAACGCAGCTCATATCGGTTTTCATCGTCAGCAAAATCGAATTTACGCTCAAAGTTTTCCGCCTGACCTGTGAAACGTACAGACCAGATCTCACTGACGCGCATCGTACCGTCAGCGTTCAGCTTCGCTGATATGTCGCAGCTGTCAAGGAATTCTCTGGCAGACGCCGGTACAGACAGGCAGATGCAGCTGACAAGCAGCGCAAGTAAAAGAATGGCGACTTTCTTCACGTTTTGCATATCGATCACTCCTCTACTGATTTTTCAACGAGATACGGACAACCGTCCTGCGGCTGCTGGAGCGACAACACAAGCTTCGCATACTCGAAGTCGGACATCCGCGCCAAACTCTTTTCAATCAATTCCCTGTATTCGCGGGACGATACGTAACTCCTGCGGTGCGCGAACCGGATCACCTCATACGCCGCGTAGAGCAGCAGCGCCATCGCGACGAAATAGATCGACAAATACAGATCCATTCGCCAGATAATGATAGCCAGGAACAGAACATACAGCAGGATCAGTCCGATCCTGAACTTGAAATACTGCGAGGAAAACCGAAAGCCGAAGCAGTTTTTCGCAGTCAGGAGGGATGGTTCCAACACGCCCTTGCGGAAGGAGTATTTTTTGCAGGTCGGACACCGAAAGATCGGATTGCCGACATAGCGGCCGTTCGCGGCATGGAAATCATAAGCCTCCGCGCCGCAAAACGGACATTTTACTGTTCTGTAATCCTTAAGCTGCATAAATCTCACCTTGAAACATTATAATGCGAATGAACCAAAAAGTCAACACGCTTCCACTTCAGTCAAAACATGCTGTCCGTCATCCGCGTAGTTGATCTCAACCCGGATGATTCCGGCGCGCGTCCTGACATACCCGCTCGTCCGGCCGAGCTCCGGCAAAACGGCCGGCCAGATCTGCGGATCTTCGTCAAAGCTTTTAACGCCCAGGATCTCCGTGAACAGGTATTCGCAAACCGCGCCGAACATCGGATGATTCAGGGAATCACAACCGTCCCAGTTCTCCCAAAGCGACGTCGCGCCGCCCCGGAACATATTGACAAACGAAATCTCGCTTTCGTTCGTCAGAAGACGAATCGCAAGACGCGCGTATCCGCGTTTAAACAGCACGCCTGTCAAAATATACGTACCGAAAATCCCGGTATCATAGCGGCCGAGTTTTTCATACTTGTCGACAATGGCGTGAAGCGTTCGTTCATCGCCGAGTCCGAGATCGACCGCAAACGCGTCTGCGCCCTGGATCCCGTTCAGATAAGAGCCTGTGGCAGGATCCAGATAATGTCGGTCAAAATCAGAAGCCGTCTCTTTGATCTGCTCTGCCATTTCAGCCGCAGCGTCGGCTTCGCCGAGAACCTCCGCGGCGTCTCTGACGATCCGCATGCACTTGATCAGGTAATAGGTATTGACAAAATCCGGCGGGATCTGAATATCGTTGCCGGGCGTACACCAGTCGCCCAGGCACCAGCCGTCAGGCTCTTCTCTGACGACCACGCCGTCCTCGCAGCGCGAGAGCATATACTGAATGTACAGCCGCATCCGCGCGAAGTTTTTTTCAAGCACGGCCCGATCCCCGTAATGGAGATAATAGTTCCACGGAACGATGCAGATCGCGCCGCCCCAGCCGCCGGGGCCGCCTCCGCCGCCCATCATCGGCGCTGTGTGCTGAATATGGCCGGAGAAGATATCCTGGCAATCCGCGATATCGTCGATCCATTTCGCGTACATTTCACGCGCGTCATAGATCGTCATGACCGCGCCGGAGCAAAGCTGGCCGTCCCCTGTGTAACCGAGGCGTTCGCGGTGCGGACAGTCCGACGGGATCATCCCGTGAATATTGCAGCTCTGCGTGTTCAGATAAACTTCGTAAAGCCTGTTCAGCGTGTCGTTTTCACAGTGAAATACGGAAACAAGCGGAACCGGCGAGTGCCAGACCTCAAAGCGGACGAGTTCTGCAGGCCCCTCAACGACCGCATAGCGTCCGGCTCTCCAGGTAAAAACGCCGTGGAACAAATCCGTCTGACCGTCGCCGCAGATGATCTCGTCCCGCTGCAGCCGATTCTCGCCGCCGGTGTGCCGCAGCATCAGCTGATACTGATCGTCGATCCGTTCGCCGATCGAAATAAACGCGCGATCGCCTTGTTTTGCGCCGTTTTGAAAACGCATGACCCAGAATCCGCTGACGTCCCGCGTCAGATCATATACAGCTCTATTCGCGTCACGATACAGCAGGATCGGCTCCAGACTGTATTGAAACGTATCGCCCGCAAACGTCTGCTTCGTGAAAACAGCGCACGGGCGCTTGCGTTCACGCATATATTGCGCCTCGGCAAAATCGCTTACGGTCAGCTGCGCGGGGCGCTTCATGCATCCGTCGAGTATTTCTGTGCGGTAAATATCCGTCGCGCGCACGTAACTCGGCAAATACTGAACAGAAGAATCCGATCTGATAACGTGTTTTTCACCGGACTCTGAAATCAGCTCGATCTGAAACGCGATCGCGGGATCCCCCCACTTCGGCATCTTCTCCGCGCCGTGCACGTACATGCCATACCAACCGGCACCGACATGGATCACAAGATGATTCTGCCCCGGAACGATATGTTCAGAGAGATCCATTTCCAAATAATAGATCCGCTGACACATGGTGTCGTAGATCGGATACGACGCGCCGGACAAATCCCGCTTCTCATAATTGGAAATCGCCGGGAGCAATCGATCTTCCCGAAGCCGTTTGCCATTCAGATAAAACTCCGCAAACCCGAGCACACTGATCGTCAGTTTCGCGGTTTGAACAGCTTCGCAGTCAAAGAGGCAGGAAGCGGTATAAGCGTTCAGACCGCTTTCCGCGCAAAGAAACGCGCAATCGTCAAAGACGGCGTTACGCACCATTTTGACGCTCTGTTTGCCGTCACACGACTGAACCGGGCCGCATACAGCGTAGCCGCGGTTCTCATAGTACGCGATCTGATCAGGCGCCGCAGTAATATATGAATCGCTGCCGTGCATTATTCAAACCGAAGCGCAAACAGCAGATGGAGATCGTTCTCTTCATCCACAAGGTACTGCGCCAACGTATCCGGGCCGCAGATCCCGGTTCCGGTGCCGCGGATCGAACCCCAAAGATTCACGTTTGCGTTGCCGTCGCACACAATATCCTCCTGATGCTTCGCCGCGCGCAGCGTGGCATTGGAGTAATCATGCGCACTGAACGCGATCGGATCCTGCTGAGCGATCACAGTGAGAGACGTGTCGTCGCCGTACAGCTTCAGCTCGGTCACATCACAGTGGATCCCATTCTCCTGCGGCTTCACATAAGGCTCGTTCATCTCAGCAATCGCGCAGTCGAACGAGCCGTGGTGGCACTGCGCTTTGAAATCAGGCAGGTTTTCCCACGGGCCAAGTCCGGTGTAGGACACGCGCTGCAGCTTATCGCTGAAAGCTGCGCTGACGCCGAATCCGGCAAGCGCAAGCTTGTCATCGACCAGCTTTTCGCCGACGAATTCGCATTCCAGCGTTTCTCCCGCGCGGACAGTGTAAAGCTCTGTCACATTGAAGAAGCGTTTTGTTCCGACAGCAAGGTCATAATTGATCGAAACCGTAGTGACGCCGTCGTCGATCGTGCAAAGCGTATTGACGTCTCGCTTTTTCAGCTGATCCAGTTTATACTTCTTCCAGGTATCGTACGCGTGGCAGTCGTTATCCATATGCGCGCGGATCAGATTCACGGCAAAACCGGAGGTCTCAGACGCGAGGAATTCCCTGCCGTCATGGGTCAGCGAAACAAGAGCGCCGCGCTTCGTGTCAAAGATCGCCTCACTTGTTCCGAACTGAATATGGAGCTGATGCTCCGTTTCGAACGCGACGGCCATCTCCGGCGTCGTTTCAGCGACTGCTGCTGCACGCACAGCCCTGTCGAGATATTCCTCTTCGATCACGCGCAGGCCTTCGATGAATGTGAGCTTGACCGTTGTCGCGTTTTCAGCCTCAGGGAGCTCAAAAGCAGTCGTTCCCATAGCCGGCAGATCGACGGACTCGGATCCTTCGCACAGAACGGAATCACCGTCAAAAATCTGCCAGGCGACAAGCAATCCGTTGTAACCATGGAAACGGTTCGTATTCTCAAGCTGAACGCCGCGCTCTGTCAGCGAGGCATGGATCGGTCTGTAAATCTGCGCCATCTGACGCGCGCCGGTGTGCAGCGTTCTGTTCCCGTAGATCAGACCGTCCACACAGAAATTCCCGTCGTGCAGCTTTTCCTTGTGATCTCCGCCATAAGTGTACTTATATTTGTACTTATCGTTGTAGTGGAATACGGCATGATCACACCATTCCCAGATGCAGCCGCCCATCAAGTTGTCATGCGCCCAGATGGAATCCCAGTACTCCTGCATGCCGCCGGGGCCGAAGCCCATGGCATGCGCGTATTCGCAGAGGAAAAACGGCTTTTCCGCATACATTTTTCTTGTCGCGGATCTTCTCGCGTTTGTATCGCCCCATCCGCGGAACGTGCCGTCGCCGATCGCCTTGACCGCATCCTGATGCGTGTACATCTCAGAAACAACGTCATAAGCGATCCGCTTTGTCCGAACAACGCCTTCATAATGGACGGGGATCGCAGTCCCGACAGATTTCAGATAATCATAGCAAGCGTCCTGATTCTTATAACCGCCCGCCTCGTTGCCCAGCG
>ONWP01000251.1 GCA_900321595.1 uncultured Eubacteriales bacterium | reverse complement strand
CCGTCATGCCGCTCTATATTGAAGGATCCGCCGAAGAAGGCGCAGACAAAGAGGTCGCGATGCTGGGCGAAACCGTCTACAACGGCGAAGTGTTCTTCGACGCCGCGTACTGGGCGATGCTGTCGGACGATCTGGGTGAGAAGCTGGATCTGCCGCTGTACGGCAAGGACGGCGCAAAGGACGATCCCGCGGCGCGGTTTTTCTCGGGTCTGACCGTCTCGTTCCCGGATGACAGCGCGGCCGCCATGCGCATCGACGTGGATCTGGATCACCACAACCACGTCACCCGGCTGATCCCCGGCGTGCCGGTGGGCTGCAGGGAGGACGGCGTGGCGGATACCTGGCTGTGCGACGCCTGCTCGCAGCTCTTCCTGGATGAAGCGGCGACGCAGCCGGTCGACGAAGCGCCGATCATCGTCTGCACGGGACACGCGGACGCCGATCACAACGGCAACTGCACCCGCTGCGGCGAACACATCGCCGAGCCCTACTGCCGCTACTGCGGCAAAACGCATAAGGGCTCCTCGGCGTGGCTCGTGAAGTTCTTCCATGAGATCGCGTATTTCTTCGCGCATCTGTTCGGCAAAATGTGAATCCGTTCGGGGACGTGCAACCGCGTCCCCGATTTCTTTTTCCTTTATTCTTGATTTTTACGCAGGGAATGTCTATAATAAAAGATAATCGCAACAAGTTGTGTCCGGAGGTGATCGAATATGCGGCTGACCGGTTCGCAGATCCTGATCCGCGTCCTGCTCGAGCAGGGCGTCGATACGATCTTCGGGTATCCCGGCGCCACGGTCCTGGATATCTACGACACGCTCTACGACCACGCGCATGAGATCACGCATGTGCTTACAGCGCATGAGCAGGGCGCGGCGCACGCGGCGGACGGATACGCCAGAGCCACCGGGAAGGTCGGCGTCGTATTCGCCACCAGCGGCCCGGGCGCAACGAATCTGGTCACGGGGATCGCCACGGCGTATCTGGATTCCGTTCCCGTCGTCGCGATCACCGGCAACGTCGCCTGCGCGCAGATCGGCAGAGACGCGTTTCAGGAGGTCGATATCACCGGCGTGACCATGCCGGTGACGAAGCACAACTTTTTCGTCAACAAGGTGTCGAAGCTCGCGGATACGGTGCGCGAAGCGTTCCGGATCGCGCAGTCCGACCGTCCCGGGCCGGTGCTGGTCGATATTCCGCGGGATATCCAGTCCGCCGTATGTGAATATACGCCCGCGCCGGCGGTACAGCCCCGCGCTGCGCAGCCGGTCGACAGGGAAGCCGCGGCGGCGGCAGCGGCGCGTCTGGCGCAGGCCGCGCGTCCCTGCCTGTACGTGGGCGGCGGCGTTGTGACGGCGGAGGCCGGACAGGCGGCGCTCGCGCTGGCGGAGAAGCTCGACGCTGTGATCACGTCCTCTCTGATGGGGATCGGCGCCGTCCCGGACGACGCGCCGCGCTATCTGGGCATGCAGGGCATGCACGGCCGGTACGCGGCGGATCGCGCCATGAGCCGCGCCGATGTGGTCGTGGCGCTCGGCGCGCGGTTCAGCGATCGGGCGACAGGGAACAAGGATCGCTTCTGTCCGGACGCGGACATCATCCATATCGACGTGGATCCCGCGGAGATCGACAAGAACGTCGAGGCGGCCATCGGACTGACCGGCGACGTGCGGCAGATCCTGGAGACGCTGACCGAATCGGTCGAAGAGAAGCGTCTGCCGGACTGGCAGGCGGAGATCGGCCGCTATCGCGCGGAGGGCGAGCGGCTCGGCAGCGGCGGCGCGGACGCACCGAAAGCGCTGATCGATGCGGTCAACCGGATCAAGACTGACGACACGCCCGTCGTCACGGACGTGGGACAGCATCAGATGTGGACGGCGCAGTTTGCCCGCATCCTGAAGCCCCGGACGTTCCTTTCCAGCGGCGGTCTCGGCACAATGGGCTTCGGCATGGGCGCGGCCATCGGCGCTTCGATCGCCACGGGCAAACGCGCCGTTCTGATCACGGGCGACGGATGCTTCGGCATGAATCTGAACGAGCTTGCCACCGCGGTGCGCTACGGCGTTCCGCTGACGGTGGTGCTGATGCGAAACGGGACGCTGGGGCTGGTCAGACAGTCGCAGACGCTCTTCTTCGGCGGCAGATATTCCGCCACGACGCTGGATCGGCAGACCGATTTCGTCAAGCTGGCGGAGGCCTTCGGCGCGACGGGCGCGCGTTGTACGGACGCCGCGTCCTTCGAGCGGGCGCTCGCGGATTCCTTCGCCTCAGACGGCGTCTGGGTGCTGGACTGCCCGATCGCCCCGGACGCGCTGGTGCTGCCGATGATCCCGCCCGGCGGCTCCGTCAGCGATATTATTACAGCCGTGGACGTGGAGGACTGAGCCATGGAAGAATACATCGTGTCCGTTTACGTGGACAATCACTTCGGTACGCTTGCCCGTGTGGCCGGGATGTTCCGGCGCAGAGGCTTTAATATCGACACCCTGACGGTCGGAGAGACCGAGGATCCGGCCTTTTCCCGTATCACGATCTCCTTCCGCGGGGACGAGAAGTTCAAAAAACAGCTCGTCGCGCAGCTGGAAAAGATCGAGGACGTGAAAAACGTCAAGGTGCTTGAACGCGAAAGCTCCGTCACGCGGGAGCTGGTGCTCATCAAGATCCGCAACGACCCGGCGACCCGTCCCGAGGTCATGAATATCTGCGAGATCTTCCGCGCCCGGGTGGTCGATTACAGCGCCGAGACGCTGACAATCGAGATCACCGGAAAGGACAAGCTGAGCGCGTTCATCGATCTGATGCGCCGCTACGGGATCATTGAGATCTGCCGGACGGGCATCGTCGCGCTTGAGCGCGGCAGCGCCAATATCAAAGAACAATAATCGTCAAACCCCAAAGGAGGACGTAATTATGACAAATATTCCCGAGGTCAAGTTAGGCATCATCGCCGTCAGCCGCGACTGCTTCCCGATCGAGCTGTCGATCCGCCGCCGCGAGGCCATCGTCAAGGCGTGTGAGGGCGGCATCTACGAGTGCCCCGTCACGGTGGAGAATGAAGCGGATATGCGCAAGGCCGTGGACGACGTAAAGACCGCCGGCTGCAACGCGCTGGTCGTGTTCCTGGGCAACTTCGGTCCCGAGACGCCGGAGACGCTGATCGCGAAGCGTTTCGACGGTCCCTGCATGTTCGTGGCGGCCGCCGAGGGCGACGGCGACCTGATCAACGGCCGCGGCGACGCGTACTGCGGGATGCTCAACTGCTCCTACAATCTTGCCATGCGTCACCTGAAGGGCTATATCCCGTCTTATCCCGTCGGCACGGCTGACGATATCGCCGCGATGATCCGCGATTTCGTGCCGGTCGCGCGAGCCGTCATCGGCGTGCGGAATCTGAAGATCATCACCTTCGGTCCGCGTCCGCAGGATTTCTTTGCCTGCAACGCGCCGATCAAGGGCCTGTACGAGCTGGGCGTCGAGATCGAGGAGAACAGCGAGCTGGATCTACTCGTCTCCTATAAGGCGCACGCGGACGACCCGCGCATCCAGACCGTCTGCGACGACATGGCGGCGGAGCTGGGCGTGAACGGCAACCGGTATCCGGCGCTGCTGCCCCGCATGGCGCAGTTTGAGCTGACACTGCTTGACTGGGCGGAGGCGCACAGGGGCGACCGCGCTTATGTGGCGTTTGCCGACAAGTGCTGGCCGGCGTTCCCGGAACAGTTCGGCTTCGAGCCCTGCTACGTCAATTCCCGTCTCGCGTCCCGCGGCATCCCCGTGGCGTGCGAGGTCGATATTTACGGCGCGCTCAGCGAATACATCGGCGCGTGCGTCTCAGGCGACGCCGTGACGCTG
>ONWP01000015.1 GCA_900321595.1 uncultured Eubacteriales bacterium | reverse complement strand
TGGAATCCGTCGCCTTCGAGCACGCGGCGGAAACGCCGGCGGAGCCCGAGCCTGAGCTCGAAACACCCGCCGAGCCGGAAGCCGAGACCGAACCCGAAATCCCCGCTGAGCCGGAGCCCGAGACCGAACCCGAGATCCCCGCTGAGCCGGAGCCCGAGACCGAACCCGAGATCCCCGCCGAGCCGGAGACCGAGACCGAACCCGAAATTCCCGCCGAGCCGGAGACCGAACCCGAACCGGAGACGGCTGTCGAGCCGGAAGCGCCCGCTGACGACGACTTCTTTGACGACGACTGGGACGACTTCTCCGCGGGCGACGCGCCGCAGGCGGTAGAGGAAGCGCCGGTCAAGGTGTTCAAGCCCGCCGCAGAGAAACCGGCGGCGCAGGACAACGCGCCTGACGACGACTGGGACGACTTTACCATGTTCCCCGGCGCTGACGCGCCTGAGGCGGACGAACCGCAGGCGGACGCGCCCGTCGACGCCGCGCCGGCCATCGACAACACGCAGCGCTTCATCATCGCAGACGACGAGCCTGCCCCCGCGCCCGAACAGGAGGAGCCGATCCCGGATGAATTCTCCATCGACTTCAGCATCTTCGAGGAGGATCCCGACAGAAACAAGCCGAAAATGCCCGTCAGCGGCAAAAAGACGCGGGGCAAAAAGAAGAAGCATAAGAGATGACAATTGACAAAACCGCGCTGCGCGGACGCCTGCGCCGCAACCTTCTGTGCGCGCTGGCGATCACGCTGCTGACGCTGGCCGACCAGCTGCTCAAGCTGGCCGCCGCTGCGCACCTGCAGGGACAGCACAAGACGCTGCTCCCGCATGTGCTGGGGCTGACCTACGTGGAAAACACCGGCGCGGCGTTCAGCATGCTGTCCGGCCACACGACGCTTTTGAGCGTCGGGACGCTGATCGTCCTGCTGGCCGCCGCGGTCCTGCTGTTCCTGGGTTATTTTAAACGCCTGTTCGCCGACGTGTGCGCCACGCTGATCATCGCGGGCGGTCTGGGCAACCTGATCGACCGCTTCGCGCACCACTATGTCGTCGATTATATCGAGACGCTGTTCGTGGACTTCCCGGTCTACAATTTCGCCGACATTCTGGTCGTCGTCGGCGTCTTCGGGGCGGTCGGCTACCTGATCTGGGACTTTGTCCGGGAAACGCGGGAGAAAAAGAAGCATGGCTGAGCCCATTGAGCTGACCGGACCGGCGGTTCCCGCGCGGCTGGACGTCTTTCTGGCCGGGCAGCTGCCGACGCTGACCCGCAGCGCCGCGCAGGGACTCATCGAATCCGGCGCCGTCCTGCTCGGCGGCAGACCCGCGCGCAAGAACGCGAAGGTCGGCCCCGGCGACACGGTGACGGCGGTCATCCCCGACCTGCGCGAACCGGATATCCTGCCCGAGGACATCCCGCTGGCCGTCGTCTATGAGGACGACTGTCTGCTGGTCGTGGACAAGCCCAAGGGCATGGTCGTCCACCCCGCCCCGGGCCACTATACGGGGACGCTGGTCAACGCGCTGATGTTCCGCTGCGGCGACGCGCTCTCCGGCATCAACGGCGTGCGCAGACCCGGCATCCTGCACCGCATCGACAAGGACACCAGCGGTCTGCTGGTCGTCGCGAAGACGGACGAAGCGCATCAGGCGCTGGCTGAGCGAATCGCGAACCACGACTTTCACCGGGTCTACCGGGCCGTCCTCGTCGGGCACCTGAAAACGACGGAGGGCACCGTATCGGTCCCCATCGGCCGCAGCCCGCGGGACCGCAAAAAACAGGCCGTGAACGGGCTCAACGCCCGCGAGGCCGTCACGCATTATCAGATCACAGAAGAATACCCCGGCTTCAGTCTGGCGCGGTTCACGCTCGAGACCGGACGGACGCACCAGATCCGTGTACACGCGGCGTATCTGGGACATCCGGTGGCTGGCGACGCCGTCTACGGCGACCCGAAGCACACCTACGGCCTTGACGGGCAGTGCCTCCACGCGGCGGAGCTGGGCTTCATCCACCCGAAAACGGGCGAATATATGCAGTTTGAAAGTCCGCTCCCGGACTACTTCACCGCGTTTCTGAAAAGGATCAGAGCATGAAAGACGGATTTGTGAACCGGGCGCTGAACGCCGTCGCCGGCTGTATGACCGCGGGCGTCACCGTCTCGGACAGGTGGCTGCACGTCACGACGCACACCCTGACCACGGGCAAGCCCGGCGGCCCCGTGGTGTGCGCTGTTTTTTCCGATCTGCACTTCGCGCGCTTCGGCGCGGATCAGCACCGGCTCCTGCGCGACGTCGCGGCGCTCCTGCCCGACCTGATCCTGCTGCCGGGCGATATCTTCGACACGGACGGCACGCGCTCCAATCTGGGCACGGCGGTGCGTCTGCTGCGCAGTCTGACGGCGCTCGCGCCGGTCTACATGAGCCCCGGCAACCACGACAAGCGGTTCGACGCGCGCACGGGACGCGACTGCCTCGCGCTGGCGCGCGCCTGCGGCGTCCGCACGCTCGACGGCGCGTGGGAGGACGTGGAGATCAACGGCAGAGCGCTTCGCGTCGGCGGCATTTACGACTACGCGATCTACGAGGAGGACTACGGCGACCGCTGGCCGGCGTCGCCTGTTTACCGGTTCCTGACGGAATTTTCCGCGACCGACCGGACGACGCTCGCGCTCATGCACCGGCCGAATACCTTCATCTTCACCGACGACGCGTGGCCGATCGACGCGGTTTTCAGCGGCCACACCCACGGCGGTCTGTGGAAGCTGCCCGGGCTGGGCGGCGTCTTCGCGCCGGAGCAGGGCTTCCTGCCGGAATACGACAGCGGCGAATTCACCTTCGGCGATACGCGTATGTTCTTAGGCGCGGGGCTCGACGGCTTTTCCGTCATACCAAGGCTATTGAATCGGCCCGAGATCCTGCGGGTCGAGATCCGATAAACGATAACACAAGGAGTGAACACTATGGATGCGAATGTGAAAAAACAGCTGATGCTGGACGCCGTGCGGATCCGCAAGGGCGTCATCATCGGCACGTTCAACGCGAAATCCGGTCATCCCGGCGGCTCGCTGGGCATCGCGGACATCCTGGCCTATCTGTACCGGGTCGAGATGCGCGTCGATCCCGCGGACCCCAAGGCCGCGGACCGGGACCGCTTCGTCCTGTCCAAGGGCCACGCGGCGCCCGCGCTGTACGCGGCGCTGGCAAACCGGGGCTTCTTCCCCTTTGACGACCTGCAGACGCTGCGCCACAGCGACTCCTATCTGCAGGGCCATCCCAACATGAATTACGTCCCCGGCGTGGACATGAGCACCGGCTCCCTCGGGCAGGGCGTGAGCGCCGCGGTGGGCATGGCGCTGGCCGCGAAGCGGCAGGGTCACGCGTTCCGCGTGTACACGATCCTGGGCGACGGCGAGCTGGGCGAGGGTCAGGTCTGGGAGGCCGCCATGTTCGCTTCGGCGAAGGGCCTGTCCGACCTGTGCGTCATCGTGGACAACAACGATCTGCAGATCGACGGCACCGTGACCGAGGTCAACTCCCCCTACCCCATCCCGGAGAAGTTCGCGGCATTCGGCTTCAACGTCATCGAGATCGACGGCAACGACCTCGACCAGATCGCGGACGCCTTCGCGCAGGCGCGCCTGTGCGGCGACAAGCCCACGGCCATCATCGCGAAGACCGTCAAGGGCAAGGGCGTCTCCTACAGGGAAAATCAGGTCGGCTGGCACGGCAAGGCGCCAAACGCGGACGAATACGCCATCGCCATGGCGGAGCTGGACGCGCAGGAACAGGAGGTTGGATGATATGGCAGACGTGATCAAGACAGCCACCCGCGACGCCTACGGCAAGGCGCTGGTGGAGCTGGGACAGAGCGATCCCAATGTACTGGTGCTCGACGCGGATCTCGCGGCGGCCACCAAGACCGGCATGTTCAAAAAAGCGTTCCCCGACCGCTTCATCGACTGCGGCATCGCCGAGAGCAACATGATCGGCGTCGCGGCGGGCCTGTCGACGGCGGGCTACACGGTGTTCGCCTCGAGCTTCGCGATGTTCGCGGCGGGCAGAGCCTTTGAGCAGGTGCGCAACACGCTGGCGTACCCCCATCTGAACGTCAAGATCGGCGCGACCCACGCGGGCATCAGCGTCGGCGAGGACGGCGCGTCCCATCAGTGCTGCGAGGACATCGCCCTGATGCGCTCCATCCCCGGCATGGTCATCCTGAACCCGGCGGACGACGTGGAAGCGCGTCTGGCGGTGCTGGCGGCGGCGAAGACCCCCGGCCCCGTGTACATGCGCTTCGGCAGACTCGCGGTGCCCCGCGTCTTCGACGAGAGTTATAAATTTGAGATCGGCAAGGGCGCGTATCTCACCGAGGGCACGGACGTGACGATCATCGCCACCGGTCTGCTGGTGGAGCGCGCGCTGGCGGCGGCTGAGCTGCTCAAGGCCGAGGGGATCAGCGCGGCGGTCATCAACATGGCGACGATCAAGCCCATCGACCGGGAGATCATCGTCAACGCGGCGAAGACCACCGGCGCGATCGTCACGGCGGAGGAGCACAACGTCATCGGCGGTCTGGGCTCCGCGGTCGCGGAGGTCGTTGCCGAGACGAAGCCCGTCCCCGTGCTGCGCGTCGGCGTGGAGGACACCTTCGGCAAGTCCGGCCCCGCGCTGGAGCTGCTGGAGCTCTTCGGCCTCAACGCCGCCAACATCTGCGACAAGGCGAAGAAGGCCATCGCCCTGAAAGCGTAAGCTTTACCATACAAAGGAGCTGTAAAAAAACAGCGCTAAGAAAGCCGAGATTCACTTAAAACGG
>ONWP01000248.1 GCA_900321595.1 uncultured Eubacteriales bacterium | reverse complement strand
TTGATTCTCCGGTTTCACCGGCAGCCATCGCCCCGATGGGCAGCACGCCGAGCAGCAACACGACTGCCAGCATGATCGAAATGATTTTCTTCACGTTTGTTTCCTCCTTGGTTTTTGATCGATTTTGTGCTTTTGAACTGCGTTTTTCCGCTATCACGACCTTATATCTCTTATTCAGACCTTGAGCAGAGCTTTGCTTTTATTCTATTGTCCGGGGGACAAAAATCAATAGCCGGGGAACGAAATCGCGATTTTGGGGAACGAAATGAAAATTTTGTGCAGTTTTGGGGTAAAAATCCGGCAAAAAAGAAAAAGTGCGCAGCCGAAGCCACGCACCGAAAAACACACGACTCCAGCTGTCGCCAAACAGTTACAGTCAACTTACCCTCATGGGAAAAGTATATTGTAGGAAGGAGCCATGTGCTTTTACACATGGATTACCCACAATATACGAATCCCAAAAGGAGCCCATTGAGAGAATATTCAACTGTAACTATTTGGCGTATTCAGTCTATCATATTATACGGGGAAATGCAAGTCGCAATTCGATGGAAACGGGGCGAAGGCTTGCGGCGCGGGCACGCCGCTCTGCGGGGCGTTTGCGGTTGATCGGAGCGGCGCGGCGGCATAAACGGCAAAATACACAATATATTCAATTGACATTCCGTCGATTTTATTATAAGATAATAGAAAAGAAGGGAGGGACGCGCGTGGAACAGCCGATCTTCGCGATCATGTACGATTTTGACAGGACTCTGAGCCCCCGGGACATGCAGGAGTACCAGTTCATCCCGAGCCTCGATATGACCCCGGCGGAGTTCTGGTCGCTCGCCAACGACTTCGGCCGCCGGAACAACATGGACAACGTGCTGGCGTACATGTACATGATGATCCTCATGAGCCGCGAAAAGGGCGTGCCCCTCACCCGCGACCGGGTCGTGGACTGCGGCAAAAGCATCGCGTTTTTCCCCGGTCTGGACAGCTGGTTCGACCGGATCAACGCCTACGGCAGCAGCATCGGCGTGACCGTGGAGCATTACGTCCTCTCCAGCGGACTCAAGGAGATCGTCGAGGGCTCCCCCGTCGGCGGGTATTTCAAGATGATCTACGCCAGCGAATTCCTCTACGGCGACGACGGGCTGGCCGTCTTCCCGAAATCCGCGGTCAACTACACCAGCAAGACCCAGTTCATCTACCGCATCAACAAGGGCGTCTTCGACCCGGCGAACGACCGGGATCTGAACCGCTCGACGCCGGAAAGCGACCGGCGGGTGCGCTTCAAGGATATGCTCTACATCGGCGACGGCCTCTCCGACGTGCCGTGCATGAAGATGGTCAAGGCCTACGGCGGGTCGTCCATCGCCGTCTACAACTGTAACGGGCAGCGGCCGGCGGAGGCGGAGGATCTGCTGCGCCACGGCCGGGTGGATTTCCTCTTCCCGTCGGATTATTCCGCGGATACCGCGCTCGAACGCACTGTCCGCGACCTGATCCGCCGCAGCGAGATCGACTTCCGGCTCGCCCGCGAGAACGCGAACCAGCGCACCGACGTAGAGGATCGCCAATATTCCGTATTTTTCTGAGGAGGGACTCGACATGACACCATTCCCCGAGATCAAAAAGAAGCTGGGCTTCGGGTGTATGCGCCTGCCGATGCTCGACGGCGATGTCGACATCGAGCAGACCTGCCGCATGGTGGACGCTTTTCTTGACGCCGGCTTTAACTACTTCGACACGGCGCACGGCTACATCGACGGCAAAAGCGAGACCGCGATCCGCGAATGTCTCACGAGCCGCCATCCGCGCGAAAGCTATCTGCTGACAGACAAGCTCTCCAGCGGACACTTCAAGACCGAGAGCGACATCCGGCCGCTGTTTCAGAGCAAGCTGGACGCCTGCGGCGTGGACTACTTTGACTTCTACCTGATGCACGCGCAGGGCAAGGTCAACTACGATCACTACCTGGAATGCCGCGCCTATGAAACGGCGTTCGCCCTCAAGGTGGAGGGCAAAGTCCGGCACGTCGGCATCTCCTTCCACGACAAGGCGGAGTTCCTCGAACGGATCCTGAACGACTATCCGCAGATCGAGGTCGTCCAGCTCCAGCTCAACTACGTGGACTGGGACGACATGTCCGTGCAGGGCCGCCAGTGCTATGAGGTCTGCCGGAAGCACGGCAAGCCCGTGCTCGTCATGGAGCCGGTCAAGGGCGGAAACCTGGTCAAGCTCCCCGACGACGCGCAGAAAGTCTACGACGCGCTGAACGCGGCGCACGGCACGGCAAACAGCAACGCAAGCTACGCGATCCGCTTCGCGGCAGGGCTCGAGGGCGTCGTCAGCGTCCTGAGCGGTATGAGCGACATGGCGCAGATGGAGGACAACATCCGCACGATGCGCGACTTCACACCCCTCACACAGGCGGAGCAGGACGCCGTCACCCGCGTGGCGGGCATCCTCACCGGCAAGCCGCTGATCCCCTGCACCGCGTGCCGGTACTGCACCGAAGTCTGCCCGATCGGCATTCCGATCCCCGAGTTTTTCGCCTGCATGAACGCCCGCAAGGTCTTCAACGACTGGAATCAGAAGTTCTACTATCAGGACGTGCTGACCGTGGACAGCCCGAAGGCGTCGGACTGTCTCAAATGCGGCGCCTGTGAAGACGCCTGTCCGCAGCATCTGGAGATCCGCTCGCTTTTGGAAAACGTCGCGGCGGAATTCGAATAGACCATAAGAAAGGATCCTGCAAATGAAGCCACTCAAGTTTTACCTGATCACGGACACCCACTATTTCAAGAATGACATCGGCGCGTACGGCGAGGAGTACGAACGCTTCATGGATTTCGAGCAGAAATGCTTCGCCGAGACGCAGAACATCAACGACGCCGTCTTTGACTGGCTGGCCAAAGCCGACGACGCCGACATCCTGCTGATTGCGGGCGACCTGACCTTCAACGGCGAGAAGGAGAGCCACCGGGCCTTCACGGCGCGGCTGCGCGACTTCCGCGAAAAGACCGGGAAGCGCGTTTACGTCGTGACAGCGGGCCATGATTTTAACGACAAACCATTCGGCTTCAACGAGAACGGCCGGTTCAACCCCGAGGGCACGAAATTCAGCGAGCTGTATGATTACTACCGCGAATTCGGCTACGACGACGCGATCGAATTCAACCGGGAGCACCTGTCTTATGTCGCGCAGCTCAGCGAAGACGTGCGGCTGCTGGTCATCTGCAACGATATCGACGGGCAGAAGCACATTACATACGACGACGAATTCCTCGGCTGGATCGAGGCGCAGGCGAAAAAGGCGCAGGCCGACGGGCAGATGATGATCGCCATGGAGCACTATCCCGTTCTGGCTGGACAGCCGGTGCTCGCGCTCATCGGCGACGCGCGGCAGGCCGAAAGTCAGAAGCTCATCGACACGCTGGCCGACAACGGCGTGCATCTGATCTTCACCGGCCACATGCACAACCAGAGCATCAACGTGGTCGAGACCGCGCAGGGGAATAAGTTCTACGACGT
Organism: uncultured Eubacteriales bacterium; assembly: GCA_900321595.1. Classification (GTDB taxonomy): domain Bacteria; phylum Bacillota; class Clostridia; order Oscillospirales; family Acutalibacteraceae; genus UBA1081. Next base: position 1,030 of record ONWP01000248.1, on the reverse strand, counting down.
CTGCACCGGCTGCACCATCGGCCGCCCGGCGTACATCCGCCGCGTGACGATCGAGGACGAGAAGACCGTGAAGATCGAGAGCATCCCCACCCCGGACTTTGAGTGGGACAAGGGCGACCTGACCGGCGAGGAATACCTCAAGCGCCAGTTCGAGCGGATGATCCGCACGCTGCTGAACGCGATGAAGGACAACCCCGACCGCTTCATGGGCAAGCTGCACATCAAAAACACGCCCGCGACGAAGAAGCTGATCACCTTCGCGGGCAAGCGGCTCAACAAGCTGACCGTCGGCGGCGCCGCGCGGCTGCTGTGCGTGCGCGTCGATCCGTCCATCCGGAAGAACTCCTTCACGGAGCTGGCGATCGACCTGGCGCGCAACACCTTCGAGGGCAACCAGCCCTTCACCGAGGACACGCCCGAAGGCGAGGCGCTTCTCAAGGTTTTCCGCCGTCTGAAGCCCTTCGTCAAGACGCTCAAGGGCTCACAGGGCGAGACGCTCGACTTTGTCGAGACGATGAAGCACACGATCGGCAATTACGGCATCGACGACTACAATGCGACGCTGAACCTGTAATCAAAACAATAAAGCCAGAAAAAGGACATATACACGATGAAAAAACAAAAGAATCCGTCACTCGAGCGGCCGGAAGGCGCGCTGTCGATCACACAGCAAAAGCACATCACAAAGATCGAGTACGTCTCGCTGATTCTGTCCCGCGTGGGCGGCATGTTTGGCACGACGCTCACCGGTACGCTGGCGGCCACGTTCCTGTACGAGCTGTTCTTCGTCGACTTCCCGGAGGTCGGCGCGGAGCAGATCGCCCGGATCTCGGCGACGCAGACCACGATCACGACGATCCTGGGCATTGTCATGCCGCTGATCGCCGGCGTGATCGTCCAGAAGTGGAAGACCCGCTTCGGCCGGTACCGCCAGTGGTACTTCATCATCATGATCCCCTACTTCCTGCTGACGATCTCCTTCTACTGGGTGCCCAAGGGCTGGACGGTGGAGCAGATGGCGTGGCTGCGC
>ONWP01000308.1 GCA_900321595.1 uncultured Eubacteriales bacterium | reverse complement strand
TCCAACCGCCCGACGGAATCGTGTTGCCGTTCGTCAGCGCGAACGTGAGCTTCATCGTCTCGCCGGGCTTGATGCGGACGGTCTCGCCGTCCTTGTAGGTCGTGCCGTCCGGCGTCTTCGCGACGCACGGATTCTGCGGCACGACGACGAGCGACGGGAGCATAGCAATTCCGTTTCCATCTTGGATCGCGATCGTGGTGATGGCGCCCTCGACGGCGCCGTCCGTCAGGTGCAGCCGGTACCAGTCATGACCGTCCTCGCGGACCGGCGTCGGGTCGACCGCGGCGTCCATCGCGAAGAAGCGCTCCGCCAGCTCGACCGGCTCGCCGCCGCGCTCGACGCGGATCCACTTCTCCCCGCCGAGCTCCATGGACAGAACGTTCATGTTGGTGTACGCGACGTGATCGCCCTTCACATAGAGGATGAGGTCGTCCGCCTCCGCCGAAGCGGTGACGGCAAGCGCGCCGAATACGAGAGTAAGCGTCAGCGCCAGACACAAAAGCTTTCTGATCGTCCGTTTCATAGGATCACCTCAATCGGTTTATTGGCGTTACTGTCCGAGCAGCGCCGGATACGCGGGATAGGCGCTGCCGTCCGGGAGCCTCGGCGTTCCATCCGAAGGCGCGTAGGGCAGCGAGATCGTCCACGTGCCGAACGCCGTGACGATCATCTGTTTCAGGTTCGGGCTCTGGGCGAGCCATTGATTCTGCGGTCTCGACATCATCTCGTCGTAGCCGCCCTCCCAGACGGGCAGGAGCGCGTAAGCCGGGTCGACCGCCGCGTAGAACGGTACGGTTCCGTTGAGGCCGTGATGCGCCATCTGCAGGAAGTCGCACGACAACGTGTCGCCGTACTCCGACAGGACCAGATCGGTCGCGAGGAACGCGAAGTCGCCGGTCCACAGGAAGGTCTGTCCGTCCAGCGTCATCTTCAGCAGAAGCGAGCACTCGTTCATGCCGCCGTCGAGGATGGACGCGGGATACAGGTCCTCGAGCGTGTAGAGCACGTCGAACTGCGCGTCGCGCACGGCGAAGCGGTTGCCGGTATGCACCTTGATCACAGGCACGTCCGCGTAGAAGTCCGCCAGATTCTTTTTGAACTGCGTGTAGCGGTAGATCGTGTCGTCGAGCATATACGGCGAGTCCGACGCGGCGGTCTCCTCCTCGCACGGGAAGTTAAAGATGAGCTTTTCGATCACCACGTCGTCGTGATGGTCGAGCGAGAAGCAGTTGAACACGCCGATGTGGTCGCCGTGCAGGTGCGAGAAGATCCACGCCGCGACGACGGGCTTCCCGGTCCCTGGCAGGCTCTGCTCGCGCAGGATGTTCATCAGCTTGTCGGAATCGACGTGATCGGGGTCGCCCATGCCGCCGTCGATGATGATGAAGCTGCCGTCCGCGAGCCGGATGATGTAGCCCATGCCCTCAGCGGCCACGACGGTCTCGCCCTTCATGCCGGTCAGCAGGGGCGCGCAGAGGTTTTCGCAGTCGTCCGTCAGCGGCGGGAGCGTTCCGCGCGGCTCGGCGACGACGCGCAGCGTGCCGGTGTTCGCGAAGCGGTACACGTTCACGCACGTCTCATCGGTCACGAGCGTCGCGAAGCGGTTTTCCTCGATCGAACGGGCGTCATAGGTCTCGAATCCCGCGTCCGCCAGCGCGGCGAGATACGCGTCAAAGTCCGCGCCGGTCGTGTCCTCGAACCGGCCGACCATCGTTCCGCCGGAGCTCGTAAACGCCCCGACCTCTTTGCCGAACGTCACGTCCGGCAGGCCGTATGCTTCCGTCATCACGTCAAACGCCTCCGCCTTCACCTTATACCCCTGCTCGCCGCACGGCGCCGAAACGCCGAACAGCGACGCGATCCACACGAAGATCGTGGTAAAAAACGCGACGATCTTATTCCAGATCACAGACATGCACGTCACTCCTTATTCTTTTTCTTACGACCCGCACTGCGCGCAGGACGGCTAACGGAACACCCTCGAACGCCTGTTGATAACGCGGTCCACCGTCGGGTCGACCGCGGCGTGTTTGAAGATACGTGACACAAAACTGCCTTTTTTTAATTGTAATATCAAATAATGATAAATGCAAGCTGTTTTTCAGAATACCGTCTGTTCGCCCGCGTCCGCCGCGTCGTCAATGGCGATCAATTCATCCAGCGGAAAGACGCGGCCGCCGGACAGGGTGACGCGCCTTTCGAGCGGATCATACTTTTTCACCCGGTCCGTCACCGTTTCATACGCGCCGCCGGCCTTGCGCGCGTCCGGCACGAAAACCGTAAAGGACGCCTTCTGCTCCGGATGCGCCAGCAGAAACGTCAGCTGCCGCGCCAGGATTTGGCGCTCGTCGTCGTCGAGCTCCACGCGCTCCGCGGTGTAACGCGCCGATTCCGCGACCAGATCGCCGTACCCGGTCAGCGCCGCGAACGGCGAAAACTGCGCGGCGCGCTTGATCCGGTCCATCCGGGGCCGGGTCTTCGACGTATGATGCGGCAGATCGATGATATCCGCGTATTTTTTCTTCGCGTCGTCCATACGTCTCCCCTCACGCGACGCGCCGAACCAGCGTCGGGCCGGGACGTTCGATCAGCGTCAGCGCCGCCTCGTAATCCGTCAGAAATGCGCGCACGTCCTGCGCCCGCGCGATCACGGGCATCCGGTCGTGCACGTCCGCCATGCTCTCATTCGCCGCTCTGGTCAGCACGACAAAGCGGCAGACGTCCGCCTCCATCCGGTACAGCCCGCACAGATAGATCGTCTGCTCCCCCTCGAGGGTGAACAGGTATTTCGTCTTCCTGCCGTCGTGGCTCCATTCATAAAAGCCGGCCGCCGGCATGACCGCGCGCTGTGTACGCATCGCCTGCGCGAACGTCGGCTTCCTCGCCGCCGTCTCGCACCGCGCGTTGATGAGAAGCCGCTTGCCGTCAAAGCCGGTGAATCCGAACGCCGCCGGCACAGGCTTCAGCGCGCCGCCCTGCGCGATGAGCGCCGGCGCGGCGTCGCCGGGAAAGATCTCGCCCGTTTTGTAATCGGCCGCGCCT
>ONWP01000295.1 GCA_900321595.1 uncultured Eubacteriales bacterium | reverse complement strand
GCTGCGCGAGCCCTACGCCGTTTGGATGCAGGGCGGTCTCAATTTCCACAGCGCGAAAATCGCCGTCATGAACGCGGCGAACGAAGTGTTGACTATCAATTGATACATAGCAGTATAACAGCACTGCGGCTCCTTTCGGGGAACCGCAGCGTTTTTTTTGGCCAACCGGCGTTACCGCATCTGCTCGCGCAGACCGACCGCTGTATCGAGCAGACGCGCAAGGATCGCGTCGCGCTGATCGTCCGGCGCTTCGAGGCTCTGGTGATGCGCCTCCAGCACGCAGTCGCCCAGATACCCCACCGCCTTGAGCGACCGGATGAAGTCGTTCCAGTCGATCGTGCCGTCGCCGGGGATCAGGTGACCGTCGCCGGTGCCGTCGTTATCCTGGATATGGACGGATCGCGGCGCGACGCAGCACCGGGTCAGCACGCTCGGCGCATAGCCCTGACAGTAGGCGTGCCCCACGTCGAAGCACCAGCCGAACCACGGGGAGTCGACGCATTTGACCAGATCCGCGATGATCCGGGGATCGGCGGAGGCGCCCCAGAGGATGTTCTCCGAGAGCAGCACCACGCCGCATTCCTCCGCGACGGGCAGAAGCTTGCGGATCGCGTCGGCGTTGACCGACAGGAAGCGCAGCTTCGTGTTGATCGTGTTGCCGTTTTTATCGCGGAAGACCGGATGCACGACCAGATATCGCGCGCCCAGCACGGACGCCGCGCGGATCGAACGGACCGCGTAATCGAAGTTGTCCGCCTCGCCCGGCGCGTGCGCGTGCGTATAGGGAACGCCGACCGCGTCGGCGCGGCTGCGCAGCGACTTCGCCCAGTCGAGGTAGTCGTCCGCGAGGAAGGGCGAGCCGTCGAAGGTCCAGTAGTCGAAGCCCATGTCGATCCCCTCGTAGCCCAGGTGCGCAAGGCGCTCGACCGCCGTTTCGGCGGGGTAGCCGTCCTCAAAGACGTCCGTCGTCGTGACGATGCGCGGGATCATCGGGATCACCTGCGTGCCCTCGAACGATTTGTACTCTTTTTTGACGCCCAGCGCCTCGACCCACTCCCGGGTCTCGAACGTCGTCAGGTTGCCGTTGGTGTTCTCATAGACCCAGGTGGGCGTCGGCCACAGGCACACCTCGGGCGAGACGGCCTCGTAGAAATTCCTGCCGACGCCGTCCTGACCGTGATGCGCCATCTTGCAGTAATCGCAGCGGAGCAGCCCCGTGTCGCCGTACTTGTCGACCACATAGTCGCCGACGCGCTGCGTGGCGTCGCCGGTGAGCATCACGCTCGTGCCGCCCAGATCCATGCGCATGACCGTGGACGCGCTGTTGCCGTCGCGCCAGTCCTCGTCGTCAAAGGCGAAAAACACCGTGAACTTCGCCGCGCCGACGCGGAAGACGTCGCCCTCAGAAAGGCGGACGACCTTGTCCGCGAAGGCCGGACGCAGCCGGTCGAATTCGCTGATGACGGCGACGCACCACTCGTCATAGCCCTCATAAAAGGACGCGTCCGGGAAATTGGCGTAGACCTTGTCGAAGGTCACGACGTCCGCGTAACGCTCCGCCACCTCCAGGAAGACCTCGCAGTGGTCGTCGTGGGGATGCGACAGGAACCAGGCGTCGATATGGGGCTTCTTCTGCCCGGTCGCGGCCTTCAGGTACTCGATGAAATAGGGCGTCTCCGAATAGTGCCCGCCGTCGACGACCATGACCTTGCCGTCCTCGGTGGTGATGATGAAGCTGTCGCCGATCGTGTCCGTCACGGACCTGAGCATATGGATCGCGTTCTGCATGAAAGTGTTCCTGACCTTCTCTCTTCTGACACGGAACCAGGAAAGCATCCTGTTCCACAGGCGTTTGATCTTGTCAAACAGCTCCCGGAAAAACGCGATGAAAGCGTTTTCGGCCTTTTTGCCGGACGCGTCCTCCGCGGCTGTGTCTCCCGCGGCTGCGCCGACGGCTCGCGCTGTTCCCGCCAGCGCGAGCGTCGGCGCAGCTGCCGTAAACAGCATGACGAGAACCAGAACAATACTGACGACTGCTTTGCGCTTCACGTCATCCACTCCTTTTATCGTTTTTTTCATTGTATCAAAAGCGCCCGCAAAATGCAAGCGCCCGCGAAAAGCCTGAAAAGTTCGGTTAACGATACCGTTTTTCGATTTTTCGCGATTTCGGTATCGTTAACCGGAAGATTCGCGGTTATCCTGTCTCACTTGCATCCTGAAACGACCGCCCGTTCATCATAAAATCCACGAGATTGACGTGCCGGATTCCGTTCCTGCGCTGCAGGATGTGATCCGTCGTAACGACGTACCGCGGGTAATTGTCTTGGATGCGCTCCAAAGGCCGATATTCTCTGTTTTCCGTCTCCTCCGACAGCGCGATCGTGTACGCGACCTGCACGTACGCGTAATCCATCCGCGCGTCCCGCATGATGAAATCGCACTCGAACGCGCCGAAACGCCCGACGCTCACGGACTCGTCGCAGGCTCTGGCATAGACGTAAACGATATTCTCCAATACGGGGCCGTAATTGATCTTGTTGTCCGTATTCTCAGCGAACCAGAAGCTCAGATCGGACAGATAGTATTTTTTCTCCCCGCGCAGAGACCGCTTCGACTTCATATCGAAGCGCGGGCATTCATAGAGGATTTTCGCGTCAAGCAGCGCTTTAATATAGCGCGATACGGTCGCGCGCGTCACGTTGAGACCGTTTTTTCGCATCGCGTCGCACAGGCTCGTCAGGCTCGTCGTCGCGCCGAAATTATTGACGATGAATCTGCGCACCGACTCAAAGGTCTCTTTGTTTCGGATCTTAACGCGTCGGCGGATATCCTTCTCGAAGATCTCGCCGACGATCCCCTGCACATACCGGCGCTTATCCGCGAGCGCATCGAAGAAAACCGCCCGGGGAAATCCGCCCTCCAGAATATAATGGTTCAGCTCGACGTCGCCATTCGGATCGATCGGCTTCCCGTAATGACGCTTCATGTCCACGTATTCTTCGAAGCTCAGCGGAAACATCTCAAACTCGATGTATCTGCCGGTCAGCTTCGTCGTGATCTCGCCGGACAGCAGATAGGAGTTCGAACCGGTCACAAAGATCGACCATCCGCCGTCCGTTCGGAATCCGTTCAAAACAGCCTCAAACCCGGAGACGTTCTGCACCTCGTCCAGAAACAGATATTTCATTCCGTCGGTTTCAAAACCGGCGATGCAGGTCTCGAGCGCGTCCGCGGTCCGGATCGACCGATACGGCCGCGCGTCCAGATCGATATAGACGATATTCTCCTGCGGCACGCCGGCGTCGCGCAGCTCACGCGCGATGGTCTGCATCAGACTCGATTTTCCGCAGCGGCGCACGCCCGTGATCACCTTGACGATGTCGTCCGCGTGATAAAAGCCCCGGATCTTTTTCAGGTACTTTTCTCTGACGAACAGATCCCTCTCCATACGGCATCCCTCACTTTCTTTCCCGATGAAAAAAGCATACCGCAAAGCGCGCAAAAAGTCAAGTTAACGATACCGTTTTTTGATTTTTCGCGATTTCGGTATCGTTAACTGGCGTTTTTCGACGGATCCGCGCAAAAAAACGGAGCCGGTCAGGGCTCCGTGATTCGCTCTCAGTGATCCACCCATTCCCGGATGACGTCGGGGTTGTCGACGATGCGGTCGAGCTCCTCGTACATGGGGACAAGGTCCTCGTAATCCACGGCGCGGTGGTCGAACGCCGTCAGGAAGGACGCGAACTTGCGCTTCTCCAGCTTCACGACGCCGTCCTTTTCCACGGGCACGTCCCGGGTGGCGATCGCGTCGATGCAGATGACGATCGTCTGCGGCGCGATCAGGTCGAGGATCGTGGTCTTGACCTTGCCGGCCCGGTAGACGGAACCGATATTGGAGATCGTGATCGTCCCCTGCCGGATGTCGTCCTTCGTGATCTTGTCGCTGTCGGGGATCTTCGCGTACTCGGCCTTTTCCTTCCGGTTCATCATGTGGGGCTTGGCCTTGCCCATCACGGCGCTGAGCAGATGTCCGCCGAAGCTGACCAGCCGCAGGTGCCGCAGATCGTTGAAAATGTTCTCCATGCAGACGTCGACCATGGCCTTTTCCATGTTGGTGTTGTCCATCCGGCGGCGCACGTCGGCGATGTACGCCTGCATCTG
>ONWP01000409.1 GCA_900321595.1 uncultured Eubacteriales bacterium | reverse complement strand
GAACGGCTGACGCCCCGCTTCATCGACAGAGCCTGGGTCGTCACGCTGCCCGGCCGGGAGCCCAAGGAGGACGCGCCGACCGACCTGTACGGCGCGTTCGGCGAGATCTACGCGTGGCGCGACGTGTGTGAAGCCTTCGCCGGCGACGCGAACGCCGAGCCCGGCGGGCTGATGCGCGACGTGCTGGCGGTCTTTGCCAAGCACGGGTTCCGGGTGAGCGCCCGTTCGACTCTGGCGGTACAGTCCTATGTGAAATCCGCCGTATCGCTGCTCGAGCCCGAGGGCGACGCGGTGAGCGAGCAGGTCGCCGTCGACTTTGCCGTGACGCAGCGCCTGCTGCCCATGGTCAACGGCTCTGCCCGGCAGTATGAACGCCTTTTCGCGGAGCTGGGCGATCTGGCGGACGCGAAGCACCTGACGCGCACCAGAGCCGCGATCGACCGGATGCGTCTTGAGGCGCAGACGAATATGGGACTGTGCCGGTACCTTGCCTGACGGGTGACGGGTCATGGACGCCATCAAGTTAAAATTTTTCTATGACAGCACGTTCATGTGGATCCCGCTCAATCCCGTGCCCACGGGACAGGGGAGCCGCGCGGAGCTGAAGCTGGCGAGCATCCGTCTGTACTCCGACAAGCGGTACAAGCTGCGCACCGAGGGCGAAAACGGCAAGATCGACAAGCTGTATATCAACGACGATCCCCAGCCGCCGGAGCTGCTGTGGTCGAATGATCCGCAGCCCTTTTTCCGGGACTGCTTCGGCGCGATCGTCATCACGGCGTTCGTCGGCAAGACGCAGTATGTGTCGGACAGGATCCCCATCATGGTGCCGTCGGGCATCGCCAATCAGAGCCTGCTGAAAATGATGGACTACGTTTCGGAGCACAGCGGGGAGGGGCTGTTCGGCAAGCACGGACTGCCGACCGGCGACACGCGCAGGCGTTCCGCGGGCAATATTTCCATCGATGAGAAGCTGCGGCTGGTGCAGCGCGTCGACGACACGCTGACCCGCTGCATGGTGCCTCTGCAGAGTCAGACGGCCCAGCGCGGCGCGTTTTACGCGCGGCGGGGCATGGATCTGTCGCCGGACGGACTGCGGTATCTCGTGTCTCGGCCGGGGATGCTGGCGCCGGTGGAAATCCCGACGGGGATCTGCGTGGGCGGCACCTTCTACGCGCCGGTCCAGACCGCGCGTCCCGTGGTGCAGACCGCCTCCGCGAGCAATTACGAGGGACTTGCCGTCACGGGCTTTATCGCGGCCGTCTTAGAGGAGCTGGAGGATATCCGGCGGCAGCTCACGGGCCTTGCGGAAATGTTTCCCCGGCAGCACGAGGAAAACGGCTACATCGAGACCAGCTATTTCGTATACAACAAAAACAGCGCGCTGGCGCAGCGGTACGTGCAGGTGATCGACGATCATATCCACCACTTCCGCACGCTTTACGACGCCTATCGCGGTTTTCTGCCGGACAACGGATTTCCGCTGGAGGCCATGCCCATGTACACGTCGGTGTTTGCCGAAAACGCGCTTTACCGCGCCGTTTACGCGGATATGGCGGAGTGGTTCGTCTCCGGCCGCTGCGATGTGACGCGCAGTCAGCTGTTCATGGACTTTGTGACGCTGAGCCGCATTTACGAATACTACTGTCTGGTGCGGCTGCTGCGCGCGCTGGGCGACGTGGGCTTCCGTCTGGAGGAAAGCTTCCGCTTTACCTACGACCTGAGCGGCTTCTATTTCGAGACGGCCTGCAACAACACATTCCGGTTTTCGCACGACGCAGACGCGGACCTGGGCGCGACGGTCTACTTCCAGCCGGTCATCTCCGGCAGGCGGGACGCGCCCGGCGCGCATAACGGCATCGGCCTGATCCGGAGCACGTCCAAGAGCATCGACGCGGGCGACAGCGCCCTGTCGCTGAGGCATTTCGGCAGCTATTACACGCCGGATTTCATGCTGAAGCTGACCTGCGGCGGCAAACGGTATTACATCATCTTCGACGCGAAGCTGTCGACGAAATTTGACGTGATGCAGTATCAGCTGCCGGTGCTGATCTTCAAATACCTGTTTTCGCTGCGCGGCGGCACGCGGCGCGACATTCT
>ONWP01000247.1 GCA_900321595.1 uncultured Eubacteriales bacterium | reverse complement strand
CGCGCGCCGGCAAGCCACTGCATCAGGTCGATGGTGTGGATCGATTGATTGATCACGACGCCGCCGCCCTCATGGCGGAGCGTGCCGTGCCAGTCGTCGCTGAAGTACGCGCGGTCCCGTTTCCAGGTGACGAACGCCCGCATGGAGCGCAGCGCGCCGTATCTGCCGCTGTCGACCGCGTCCTTGAGAAAGACAGACTGCGGATTATATCGATTCTGGAAGCAGACGCCGAGATATACGCCCCGCTCCCGCGCGGCGCGGCACATCCGCTCAGCATCCTCGTACCGGATCGCCATCGGCTTTTCCGTCAGAACGTGTTTTCCGGCGCTGATCGCCCGGATCGCCATATCAGGATGCAGATCATGCGGCGTACAAATATGCAGCGCGTCAAAGCCGCCCGAGGCAAGCATCTGCGAAAAATCTGTGAAGCACGCGCAGCCGAAACGGTTTGCCGCCTTTTCCGCCCGTTCCGGTTTGCTGTCGCAGACGGCGGTCACGCGCGCGCAGTCCAGGTTCTCCAGTGCGTCGAAATGCACTCTGCTGATGTTGCCGCAGCCGACGACTGCCGTTCTGATCGTTTCCATGGTTATCACCTTCCCGATTATTATACGCAGGAGCAAGCCCGTTTGCAATAATAAAATGACCGTTCCCGCGGGAACGGCCAAATATTTTTGCGCGGATCAGCAGATCTCGCTGAGCTTTACGGGACGGTGCTCCGCGACGGACTTCTTCGCGGCAAGCCCGATCTTCACGGACTGCATGCCGGCATGGATGCCCACAGGAACCTCCGTATCGTTTTCCACAGCGTCGACGAACTGGCGAACTTCCTCCGCAAACGCGCCCATATAGCGCTCCAGGAAGAAGAACAGCGGTTTCTCGCCGGTCACGCCGTTGGCGTCCGCGACGACGGCGGAGGAGACGGTGTCGTTGCTGGTGGCGACCATACCCTTGGAACCGAAGACCTCGGCTCTCTGGTCGTAACCGTACGCCGCGCGGCGGGAATTGTCGATGACGCAGAGCGCGCCGTTGGCCATCTTCAGCGTGATGATCGCGGTATCCACATCGCCCTGCTCGCCGATGGCGGGATCCACCAGCACGGCGGAGGCCACATAGACCTCTTCCACGTCGCTGTTGACCAGGAAGCACGCCATGTCGAAATCATGGATCGTCATATCCAGGAAGATGCCGCCGGAGACGGAGATGTAAGCCGGATTCGGGGGCTCGGGATCGCGGGACGTGATCTTGACGATATGGGGATCGCCGATGCGCCCGTCGTCGACCGCCTTGCGGATCGCGGCGAAGTTGTGGTCAAAGCGTCTGTTGAAGCCCACCTGGAACTTGACGGGATGCGCCTTCAGCGCGTCCGCGACCGCCTGGATCTTTTCGATGGAGTGATCGACGGGCTTCTCGCAGAAAACGTGCTTGCCGGCGTTGATGGCTTCGACACTGATGCTCGAATGCGTGTCGGTGGAAGAGCAGATGAACACGGCGTCCACGTCGGGATCGGCGAGGATCTGCTTGTAATCTTTATAGATCTTCTCCACGCCGTAGCCCTTGATAAAAGCTTCGGTCTCGTCGTTCATGAAGGGGTCGGCCATCGCGACGACCTTTGCGCCCTTCACGCGGGTGGAGATGGATTCCAGATGCACCTTGCCGATACGGCCGGCGCCGATGATACCAATTCTGACCATGCTGTTGACCTCCTGTTATCAGATGGTGCCGTCCCAGGTGGAGACCTCGGTGTTCTGGCTTTCGACCTCGTCGAACCAGCGGGTCGTCACACACTTGGATTCGGTGTAGAAGCGGTAGGCGTCCTTGCCCAGGCAGTGCAGGTCGCCGAAGAAGGACTGCTTGTGACCGGAGAACGGGAAGAACCCGATGGGCACGGGGATTCCGACGTTCACGCCGACCATGCCGCCGTCGGTGTGGCGGGCAAATTCACGGGCAAAGTAGCCGTTCTGCGTGAAGATGACGGAGCCGTTGGCGTAGGGATTCGCGTTCATGATGGCGAGGCCCTCTTCGAAGTTCTTGCATCTCTTGATGCAGAGCACCGGACCGAAGACCTCCTCGCGGCCGATGGACATATCCTCGGTCACGTGATCGAAGATCGTCGGGCCGACATAGTAGCCGTTCTCATAGCCCTCAACGACGCAGTTTCTGCCGTCGAGCACGAGCTGCGCGCCTTCCGCGACGCCCTTGTCGATGTCAGCAAGCACCTCTTTGTAGTGCTTCTCGTAAGTGATGGGGCCAAGCTTGGTGGTTTTGTCATAGGCGGGGCCGATCTTGATCTTCTTGGCCTGCGCGACCATTTCAGCGACGAATTTGTCGGCGATGGACTCCACAACGACACAGCAGGAAAGCGCCATGCAGCGCTGACCGGCGCAGCCGAACGCGGAGTTGATCACGCCGGCAGCCGTGCGCTCGATGGGCGTATCGGACATGACGAGCGCGTGATTCTTGGCCTGCGTCAGGCACTGGACGCGTTTGCCGGAAGCGGCGGCCTTTTCATAGATCTTCTTGCCGACGGGGGTCGAGCCGACGAAGGTAATGCCCTTCACGTCGGGCGACTCCAGCAGGACGTCGATCTCATGACGGGAGCAGGTGACGATATTCACGACGCCGTCGGGCACGCCGGCCTCTTTGTAGATCTCCGCGATGCGAAGCGCCGTTCTGGGCGTCAGGCTGGCGGCCTTCAGGACGATGGTGTTGCCGCAGGCGACGCAGACGGGCGTCATCCAGCCGAAGGGGATCATGGCGGGGAAATTAACGGGCACGATGCCGGCGAAAACGCCGAGGGGCTCGCGGTAGAGCACCGTATCGTAGCCTCTGGAGGCGTCCATGGTGGAGTCGCCCATCATCAGGGAGGTGACCTGCGTCGCCAGCTCGGTGCCTTCCTTGGCCTTGAGGACGTCGCCCTCGGCCTCAGCCCACGCCTTGCCGTTTTCCTCGGCGACCAGGTGCGTCAGCTCTTCCATGTTCGCCATGATGAGCTCGCGGACTTTATACAGGATCTGACCGCGCTTGATGGGCGCCATGCCGCTCCACGCGGGGAATGCGGCCTTCGCAGCTGCGATCGCGCCCTCAACCTCCTCCTTGGTGCAGTTCGGCGCGTAGCCCGTCACTTCACCGGTGGAGGGATTGTGCAGCTCGTAGTACTTGTCAGTCTTGGATTCCACATACTGACCGTTGACGAAAAACTTCAGTTTCTCTGGCATATTATCGTATCCTTTCTTTAAAGCCCCGCGGTCTCACGGATGTATTTTCTTGCTTTGACAGCATATTCGAAGGGATTCGCCTTGGCGGGATCCTGCTCGGCCTCCACCAGAACGTAGCCCTCGTAGTCGTTTTCCGCCAGCACGTCGAAGATGGGACGGAAATCGATCGCGCCGTCGCCGGGAACCGTAAAGGTACCCATGCGCACGCCTTCCAGGAAGCTCAGCTTCTTCGCCTTGACCTCGGCGATGACGTCGGGGCGGATATCCTTCAGGTGCACGTGCTTGATGCGTTTGATATACTTCTTGAGAACGGCCATGTAATCCTCGCCGGTATAGGCCAGATGGCCGCTGTCAAACAGCAGATTGAACAGTTCGGGATCGGTGTTCTCCATCATGCGGTCGATCTCGGCGGGCGTCTGCACGACGGTGCCCATGTG
>ONWP01000245.1 GCA_900321595.1 uncultured Eubacteriales bacterium | reverse complement strand
TGCGGCACGGTCATCACGGCGCAGAAGGAGATTCCTGCGACGGGTCACAAGGCCGTCAAGGTTGCCGGAAAAGCCGCTACCTGTACTGAAAAGGGTCTGACCGAGGGCAGCAAGTGTTCGGTCTGCGGAACGGTCATCACGGCGCAGAAGGAGATCCCGGCGGCCGGTCATAAGGCTGAGACGATACCGGGCAAGGCCGCGACCTGCACGGAAACCGGTCTGACAGACGGCGAGAAGTGTACCGTCTGCGGTGAAATCGTTACGCCGCAGGAGGAGATCCCGGCGGCCGGTCATAAGGCTGAGACGATCCCGGGCAAGGCTGCGACCTGCACGGAAACCGGCCTGACAGACGGGGCGAAGTGCTCTGTCTGCGGTGAGACGCTGAGCGAGCCGAAGCCGATCTCGGCGACCGGTCATACCGGCGCGATCGTGAAGGGTAAGGCGGCGACCTGCACGGAAGCCGGTTTGACGGACGGCGAGACGTGTTCCGTCTGCGGTGCGGTCATCAAGGCGCAGACCGCGATCCCGGCGCTCGGACACATTGACGACAACAAGGACGGCAAATGCGACCGCTGCGGTGCGAAGGTCGATCATGACCCGGTGTGGAACGACGGCGCTGTGACAAAGCAGCCGACCTGCACCGAACCCGGCGTGAAGACGTTTACCTGCTCGATTTGCGGCGAGACGAAGACCGAAGCGATCCCGGCGACCGGGCACAAATCCGAAACCGTCAAGGGAAAGGCTGCCACCTGCACAGAATCCGGTCTCACAGACGGCGAGAAGTGTTCCGTCTGCGGCGTGATCCTCAAGGCGCAGGAGACGATCCCCGCCACCGGTCACACGTGGGATGGCGGCGCGGTCGTCACGGCAGCGACCTGCACGGCGCAGGGTGTGACGCAGTATACCTGCACGGTCTGCGGCGAGACGCGCACCGAGCCGATCCCGGCGACCGGACACAAGGCGGAAGCCGTACCCGGCAAGGCCGCGACCTGCGCGGAAACCGGTCTGACCGACGGCGAGAAGTGCGCAGTCTGCGGCGAGATCCTGAAGGCGCAGGAGGAGATCCCCGCGCTCGGCCACACCGAACCGGACGCGGACGGCAAATGCGCCCGCTGCGGCGAACAGATCGCCGAGCCGAAGACGGAACCCAAGACAGAGCCGAAAACCGAGCCGAAAACGGAACCGAAGACCGAGCCGCCGACCGCCGGACTGCGCGGCGACGCGAATCTGGACGGCAAGGTGCTCGCGAACGACGCGCGTCTGGTGCTGCGTGCCTCCGCGAAGCTGGAGACGCTCGAGGGACAGGGCTTTATCAACTGCGACCTCAACGGCGACGGCAAGCTGCTCGCCGGCGAAGCCCGGAAGATCCTGCGCTTCTCCGCGAAGCTGGAATCCGCCATCTGATCGGTCCAAAACGAAACGAGCGGTCCTTCGGGACCGCTTTTGATGTGTGATGGAAAGGCCGGGCGGGGAGAAGATCCCCGCGGCGCGACGCGGACCGCGCACCGGTTGTAAACGGGCGCAAAAACAGCGGCTCCCGAACGGAAGCCGCGTATAATAATACAGTCTTATTCACCCTGATTGCGGCCGCAGCACTTCTTGTACTTCAGTCCGCTGCCGCAGGGGCAGGGATCGTTCCGGCCGACCTTGGCGCCCTTTTTGACGGGGCGCTTCTTCTCGCTGCCGTCGCCGGAGCCGGACGCCGCCTGATTGTTGGTCGCCGTGATGCGGGCGCGCTGCTCGCGTTTGACGTCGGCCTCGGAGCGGATGACCGCGGTCAGCGTGAACTGCACCGTGCCCTCGCGGATGTTCATGCTCATCTCGTCGAACATGTCGAAGGACTCCTGCCGGAACGCCACGACGGGATCCTGCTGCGCGTAGGCGCGCAGGCCGATGGACTGCTTGAGCTGATCCATCGCGTCGATGTGATCCATCCACCGCATGTCCACGTTGTTCAGGAGCGCCATCTGCTCGAGCTTCGCGACGTTTTCCTCGCCGTAGAGGTCCTTCTGCGCCTGCAGGCGTTCGAGCCCCATGTCGATCAGCTGATGCTTGATCCTGTCGTTGTCGGTCTCGCTCTCGAGCGCCGTCTCACCGAGCAGCCAGGCGTATTTGCTGGTCAGACCGGCGAGATTCCAGTCGCCGTGGTGATTGCTCTTCGGGCAGTAGAAGTCCACCGCGTCGGCGATGCTTTCCTCGATCATCTTGCGGATCGTGGCGTCGATGTCGATGCCGTCGAGCACCTGATTGCGCTGCGCGTAGATCAGCGCGCGCTGCTGGTTCATGACGTCGTCGTATTTCAGCACGTTCTTACGCACGGCGAAGTTGTTGCCCTCGACCTTCTTCTGGGCGTTTTCGACCAGCCGGGAGAAGACCTTCGCGTCCAGTGAGACGTCCTCGTCCTCGCCGAAGCGGTCGAGGATCATGTAGAGCCGGTCGCCGCCGAACAGGCGCAGCAGCTCGTCCTCGGCGCACAGGAAGAACTGGCTCGCGCCGGGGTCGCCCTGACGGCCCGCGCGGCCGCGCAGCTGGTTGTCGATGCGGCGGGAGTCGTGCCGCTCGGTGCCGATGATGAACAGGCCGCCCGCCTGACGGACCTTGTCCGCCTCGCCGGCGATGGCCGCCTTGTACTTGTCCTCCAGCTCGTGGAAGATCCGGCGCGCCTCGAGAATATCCTCATTGTCCGTCTCCGCGTAGCCGGTGGCCTCGGCAAGCAGCTCCTCGGTCATATTCTCCATCTTGCGCATCTCGGACATGGCGCGGAATTCGGCGTTGCCGCCCAGGATGATATCGGTGCCGCGGCCCGCCATGTTCGTCGCGATCGTCACGGCGCCGAACTGACCGGCCTGCGCGATGATCTCGGCTTCCTTCTCGTGATACTTCGCGTTGAGCACGTTGTGCTTGATGCCGGCGCGCTTGAGCTTGACGCTGAGCTGTTCGCTCTTCTCGATGCTCTTCGTACCGATCAGCACCGGCTGGCCCTGCGCGTGGCGCTCCTGAACGAGGGCGACCACGGCGCGCAGCTTCGCGTCCTCGGTTTTATAAAGCAGGTCGGGCTTGTCGTCGCGGATCATGGGCTTGTTGGTGGGCACGGCGACCACGTCGAGGGAGTAGATCTCCTGGAATTCGTCGCTCTCGGTCATCGCCGTACCGGTCATGCCGGACAGCTTGTCGTACAGGCGGAAATAGTTCTGGAACGTGATGGTCGCCAGCGTCTTGGACTCGCTTCTGACGTGCACGTTCTCCTTGGCCTCGATCGCCTGATGCAGACCGTCGTTGTAGCGTCTGCCGTACATGATGCGGCCGGTGAATTCGTCGACGATCAGCACCTCGCCGTCCTTGACGATGTAGTCCACGCCCTCCTGCATGACGCCGTTGGCCTTCAGCGCCTGCTGGATGTGGTGCTGCAGCGTCAGGTTCTCGGCGTCCATCAGGTTGTCCAGCCCGAAGTACTGCTCGGCCTTCGCGATGCCGCGCTTGGTCAGCGTGGCGGTCTTGGCCTTTTCGTCGATGACGTAATCGCAGTCGTCGCCGACCACGTCCTCGATCTGCTGCTTGGCGTCGAGCTCTGTGATCTTGCGGGGAACGAGCCCCTTCACAAAAACGTCCACCTTCGCGTAGCGGTCGCTGGAGTCGTCGCCCTGACCGGAGATGATCAGCGGCGTTCTGGCCTCGTCGATCAGGATCGAGTCCACCTCGTCCACGATGGCGAACCGGTGGCCGCGCTGCGTGCGCAGCTCCTTGTAGGGCACCATGTTGTCGCGCAGGTAGTCGAAGCCCATCTCGTTATTTGTGCCGTAGGTGATGTCGGCGTTGTAGGCAGCCTGCTTGGCCTTGCGGTCGTCGCCGTTGACGACCAGGCCGACGCTCAGCCCCAGGAAGCGGTAGACCTTGCCCATCCACTCGCTGTCGCGGCGGGCCAGGTAGTCGTTCACGGTGACGATGTGCACGCCCTCGCCGGTCAGCGCGTTCAGGTAGGCCGGCAGCGTCGCCACCAGCGTTTTGCCCTCGCCTGTACGCATCTCGGCGATGCGCCCCTGATGCAGGACGATGCCGCCGAGGATCTGCACCGGGAAGTGCTTCATGCCCAGCACGCGCCAGGACGCCTCGCGGCAGACCGCGAACGCCTCCGGCAGGATGCTGTCGAGCGTTTCGCCGCCTGCCAGACGATCCTTGAATTCAGATGTTTTCGCCTTCAGCTCGGCGTCGGAGAGCGCGGCGCAGCTTTCCTCGAGCGACAGGACCTTTTCCTGCAGGGGACGGATGCGCTTGAGCTCCTTCTGCGAATAGTCGCCGAAAAGCATGGTTTTTAAAGACAAATCGGATCATTCCTTTCCATTTCTCTATATAAATATGCGGTGATGCGATTCAGATTTTTTTCGGGCAGAATTCCGCCATCGGGCAGCGCTCGCAGTGCGCCTTGCGCGCCGTGCAGACGTCTCTGCCGAAGAGCACCGCGCGGTGGCAGAAGTTGTTCGATTCCGCGGGCGGCAGCAGCTTCACCATGGCGAGCTCGACCTTGTAGGGGTCGCGGGTGCGCACGAAGTCCATCCGGTTGCACAGCCGGATAAAATGCGTGTCGGTCACCACCGCCGGCAGGCCGTATACGTCGCCGCGGATGAGGTTCGCGGTCTTGCGCCCCACGCCGGGCAGGCTCGTCAGGTCGTCCATCGATTCGGGCACGACGCCGCCGAAGTCGTCGATGATGCGCTTTGCCATATTGACCAGATCCTTCGACTTCGTGTTGTAGAAGCCGCAGGAGCGGATGTATTCCCCGACCTCCGCCGGGTCGGCCTGCGCCATGTCCCGGATGGCGGGGTACCGCTCGAACAGCGCCGGCGTGACCATGTTGACGCGGGCGTCGGTACACTGCGCCGACAGCCGCACCGCCACCAGCAGCCGGAAGGGATCTGTCTCCGTCAGGGAGCACAGCGCGTCCGGATACAGCGTCTTCAGCGCCTCGACGGCCGCGAGCGCGCGTTCCTGTTTTCTCATTCGAATGTCTCCAGCTTTGCGCTCACGCGCAGAATTTTGCGCGCGTCCCACGCCAGGACCTTTCCGTCGGCGTTCACGTCCGCGGCGCGCACGGCTTCCTCGGGCAGCGTCTCAAGCCGGGCGCTGTACCGCAGCGCGAGCCGCGCGTCCTTCGCCTGCACCTGCCCGTCGCCGTCCACGTCGCCAATGTTGCGGATGCGCGGGTTCGCGACGATGTAGTCAAAGGTGGCGGTGAAGCCGCCGTAGGTCACCCGGACGGGGTAGAGCCCCGCCGTCTCCGTGTCGATGTCGTAGGACAGCTCATAGCTGCCGACGGCGCGCCGTTCGCCGGAATTGTAGACGACCAGCACCGTCAGCCCCGTGAAATTGATGGGCTCGCCCCGGTAGGAGCCGACGCCCGTGCCGGTGGCGACGGCGAGACCCGTCTCGACGAGCGGCAGGACCTCGTATTCAAACATGGCGAAGCGCCCCATATAGCGGATGAGCGCCGTATGCGTGCCGGGCTCGGCCGCGTCGTATTCCAGATCGAAGCCGGTGATCTCCTCGGTGACGCCGTTGTCGTATGTGGCGGTGACGCCGATCTCCTCCTGTTTGAAGGCCTGCCCCTGATAGAGGCGCAGCGTCTGCGGCAGCCGGACAATATCGAGCCGGACGATGTTCAGCGGATCGACGTAGATGTGGAAGGACGCCGTCACGTCCGGATACCGGTAGGAGACCGTGACGGTGTGCGTGCCGACGCTCAGGTCGGTCTGCCCCTCCTTCGCGCCGACGATCACGCAGTCGGACAGGTCGATGACCCTGCCGAGCCCGCGGTCGCGGCCGTCCGTGTAGTATGCGCGCACGGTCAGGCCCTCAAAGGAGACCGGTTCGCCCTCGGCGAAGACCGTCTTCACCGGCAGCGTCAGACCGATGCGGTCCACGGGCTGCCGGATGACCTCGATGTCGTAGCTGACGCTGAAGCCGGCGTACCAGACGGTGACGGTCTTCGTCCCCAGCCCGTGCAGGGAGGGAAAGACGGTCGTAAAGCCGTCGCGCAGCTCATATTCCGTGGCGTTTTCATCGTCGAAGACCACCGCGACAGTCAGGCCGGTCGTGTCCGCGGCGTCCTCATCCTCCGTGTAGACGAGCTTGTCCGGCAGCCGGCGCAGCTTGAGTCCCTTCACGCCGGGGATCGTCGTGCCGACGGTGCGCGGGAGCGCGTTCTGATAGCGCAGCGCCTCGTTTGACAGGTCGACCCAGCCGTAAATGCCGTCGTAGACGGTGTAGCCGTAGCCGCTGGAGATGCGGATCACGTTCAGGTAGACGCCGCCGGGAACGCGCTGCACGGCCGCGTCGCTGTCGGGACTTGCGGTGACGGCGACCGGCGTGTCGCCGGCGACAAGATATGACCCGAGCGCGTACTGTCCGGCGCCCAAGGCCGACGCGCAGAGCAGGACGCAGGCGCACACCGCCGCGGCGAACGCGGCGGCAGCCAATCGAAGCGCTTTGATCTGACGCATCCGGCTCACCTCCCGACCTATTCTTGTATTATACGCAAATATAATAGAATTGTCAACAGGAATCGGCGGCGCGGCGCATTTCCCCGCCGGAATGATTTGTGAAATTCAGTCAAAACTATCGCATTCGCGCGGAAGGTGTGGTACAATAGGCGTGAAAAACGGATCAGAGGTGTTGTCGATGGGCAGAGACGCGCGTCAGACGGCGTTTACATTGTGCGCGGCGGATATTGATCGCTTCTCCCAGTGGCTGGAGGAGTGGCTGTCGTCGCGCAGGATCGACCGGCGCGGCCGGCTTCGCATCCGGCTCCTGGCCGAGGAGCTGCTGCTGCGGTTCGCGGAGCGGTTCGGCGAGGACGCGGTTTTCACCGCCTCGACGGAGCGTATGTTCAGGCCGCGGCTGCGTATCGAGCTGGCCGGCGAGCCCTTCAATCCGCTGCGGGAAGCGACGGATGAAAACGAGTGGAACAGCATGCTGCGCTCCGCGGTCGGCGTTGATCCGCGCTACAATTACACCGGGAAGCGCAACGTCCTGCGCATCGAGCTGCCCTCACCTCAGCGAAATCCCGCGGTGCGGCTGGTGCTGGCGGCTCTGATCGGCTGCGCGATCGGCCTGCTCGGGAAATATGTGCCGGGTCACGCGTATATGACCGCCATGGCGCAGAGCGTTCTGCCCGCGGCGTATCTGTTCTGGGAGCAGGCGATCTCCGCGATGAGCGGTCCGGTGATCTTCTTCATGGTCATCACGACCGTCCTCAACACGCGGCTGCTGACGCTGCACGGCGGATCCCGCGGCTATGTGATCGGACGGTATTTCCTGCTGAGCCTGCTGGTCACGGGCGTCGCCATGCCGCTGACGTGCGCGTTCATGCTGGACGCGGACGCCGTGCGCGCGCCGACGGGGGAGATCGCGAAGCGGATCTTTGACTGGCTGCTCAGTCTGGTGCCGTCGAATATCGTCGATCCGTTTCTCAGCTCGAATACGCCGCAGCTGCTGCTGATCGCGTTCGTGCTCGGCAGCGTGATGCTCGCGCTGGGCAGCCGCATCGACGCGCTGACGGCCATGACGCGTCAGATCAACGACGTGGGGATGCGTCTTTGCAGATGGCTCAGCGAGCTGGTGCCCGTCTTCACGGGGATCTTTCTGACGCTGGAGATCTGGACCGAGCGCACCGTCAGTCTGCCGTATATGTGGCTGCCGCTTGTGATCGCGGTCGGACAGACCGCCGGGACGCTGGCGTTCGCCGTGCTCGCCTACTCGATCCGTCTGCGGGTCAACCCGCTGACGCTGTCGCGCAAGATCGGCCAGTCGTTCCTCTTTCAGCTGCGCTCCGGCGGCGACGCGTTCGAGGAGGTCGAGTCGACCTGCGTCACCCGGCTGGGGGTAAACAGAGATCTGGCGCACGTCAGTCTGCCGCAGGGACTGGTTTTGTATATGCCGGTCAGCAGCGTCGGCGTTCTGGCCTACTCGATGTACGCCTGCACGTCGTTCGGGATCAGGACGGATATGCTGCAGCTGTTCGCCACGGCGATCCTGTCCGTGCTCCTCTTCGTGGCGACGCCGCCGGTGCCCGGGGCCAATCTGCTGGCGTATTCGGTGCTGTTCCGGTACCTGGGCATCCCGACGGAAGCGCTGATCGACGCGATGGTCTTCGACGTGCTGTTCGGCATCATCGCCGGCGCTGGGAATACGGCGCTGCTGGAGCTGGAGACGGCTGTCTCGGCGCAGCGGATCGGTCTGCTGGAGCGGAAAACGCTGGCAGCGTCCGCGCCGAAACGCCGCCGTGACGCGCGCAGGACGTGACGCGAAAAGCCTGTCCGTCCGCTGCCATTGTCTTTTCGTTTGTTTGTTCTTTTTTAAGAAATCGCGTATTGACAAAAACGGCGGTCAATGGTAAATTTATTATGAATATTTTGCAAAGGCCGCTTTTCGCGCGCAGCGCGGAATCTCTGCGGGATAAGGTATGAATGAACGATGAAAAAGCATAGATATGAGCAATCCTCCGCCGCAGCCGCGTTTCGCGTCGTCTCGCTCGTGCTGATCGGCGTGTCCATGCTGACGAGCCTTGTCTGCATGGTCGTCATGTACCGGCTTCCGAAACAGACGGCGCCTGCGCAGAGCGGTCAGCCCGCCGTCACGGCGGCGCCCGCGCTGACGACTGCCGCGCCGGCCGTTACGACGGCGGCCGCTCCCGCCGGGACGAATGCGCAGCAGCCGGCGGCTGATCAGACGACGCCCGCGGCGACGGATCCCGCGGCCGCTCCGATGCAGGGCGGACAGTCCGCCGCGCCCGCGACAGCGCCGCAGGCGATGACGAACGAGCAGATCTTTGCCATGCTTTCCAACGCGATCAACCAGACGAAGGCGTACACCGGGCACGTCACCGCTTCCCATACGGAAAACTTTGAGGCCGATATCCAGAGCATCACCGGCGGCAGCATCGTCGCGGGTATCGCGAACCGGCTGATCGGCTCCGTGGTGGAGCCGACGGACGAGACGCTGGATTTCAACGGCGGCACGGCTGTCAACACCGAGGGCGAGACCGTCCCGCTGCTGCTGCCGAAGGCCGGCGCGTTCACGCTGGCGTATTCCGACGTCGCGTCCATCTCGTCCAAGCCGAACGGCGCCGGCACGACGATCGACGTGACGCTGGTCCCCGAGCGCGCCGGACTGGGGGAGATCCCCCGTGCCAACGCCGCCGGCGTCGGCTACCTGGATATCGGCAGCCTCGACATCAGCATGGTGGACATCCAGTCCGTGGACATCCAGTATGAGGGCTCCACGATCCACGCGGATATCGACGCCAACGGCTACGTGACCGCCGTGACGTACACGATCCCGATGACGGTCAACGCCTCCGCCAAGGTGATGGGCATCAACGGACAGGCCGTTTTTATCGGCAAGGAGACCGAGGTCTGGACGATCCACTGGTGATCTGACGCTTCCGCGAAATATCGGCCGGTCGGCACGGGCCGGCCGTTTTTTTGCGCTTGTGCATATAAACGGGGACGCGGCGGCCGAATCTCATAAAAACTTGCGTCATTTTATAAAAAAACAGTTAAAATATTATGAAATGTATTCCGCGCCGTTGACAAATCAGCGCATTAAGATATATAATAAACTGCAATTATATGTGGTAGTCTGCCCGTACGCGCCGCGGTGAAGAAGACATGACGAAAAGAATGAGACT
>ONWP01000243.1 GCA_900321595.1 uncultured Eubacteriales bacterium | reverse complement strand
CCTACTTCGAGTTCCCCGTCTCGACCGCGTATCTGCGCAAATGAGCCGTGCTCAATGGATGACACGAGGCCTCTTCGCGGGGCCTCGTTTCTTTTTGTGTTTCGCGCAACCGGAATTAACACGAATTGCACATTTATGTCATCTCCGGTTGGTTGCGTTCGGCGCAACCGTATGCTACAATGATCATACAAATCATACGGATGGAGGGTCATATGAGCATCGTTGAAGTGCGCGGACTCGTCAAGCGCTATCCGTCGTTCGAGCTGAAGAACGTGTCCTTCGGCGCGGACGCGGGCCGGATCACCGGCTTCATCGGCCGCAACGGCGCGGGCAAGACGACGACGATCAAATCCATGTTCAATCTCGTGCACCCGGACGGGGGCGGGATCGACTATTTCGGCATGCCGCTCATCGGGAACGAGCAGGCGGTCAAGCAGCGCATCGGCTATTCCGCCGGGACGATCGGCTGGTTCCCGGCAAAAAAGATCCGCGACATCGCCGCGACCGTGCGCCGCTTCTATGACACGTGGGACGACGACGCGTACCGGAAGTATCTCGCGATGTTCGAGCTGGACGAGGGCAAAACGCCCAAACAGCTCTCGGACGGCATGAAGGTGAAGTTCAACCTGCTGCTCGCGCTGTCGCACAGGGCCGAGGTCCTGATCCTCGACGAGCCCACCAGCGGCCTCGACCCGTTCTCCAGAAGCGAGCTGCTGGACGTGTTCACGGCGCTCAAGCGGGAGGGCGCGGCGGTATTCTTCTCCACGCACGTCATCTCGGATATCGAGAAGTGCGCCGACGATATCGTCTACATCTCGCGGGGGGAAATCGTCGACGCGTGCCCGAAGACGGAATTTCTCGAAAAGCACGCGCGGCCGGGCGAAACGCTCGAGGACGTCATGCTGCGCATGGAAAGGGGGCTTCCCGATGCGTGATCTTCTTCGCAAGGAGCTGCGCCTGAGCGCGTCGCCGCTCGCGTACATCTTCATCGCGTTCGGGCTGATGTTCTTCCTGCCCGGCTATCCGATCCTCTGCAGCGCCTTCTTCGTGACGCTGGGGCTGTTCCACAGCTTTCAGGCGGCGCGGGAGGCCAACGACGTCGTCTTCTCGGTCCTGCTGCCCGTCGCGAAGCGGGACGTG
Organism: uncultured Eubacteriales bacterium; assembly: GCA_900321595.1. Taxonomy (GTDB): domain Bacteria; phylum Bacillota; class Clostridia; order Oscillospirales; family Acutalibacteraceae; genus UBA1081. The sequence continues at coordinate 1,240 of ONWP01000243.1, read as the reverse complement.
GTCAAGGGGCGGTTCGCCTTTGTTTGCCTGATCGAGTGCTGCGGTTTCCTGGTGATGAGCGCGGTCACGGCCGTCCGGATGACGGTCCTCTCCGGCGCCGCGCCGTACCGGACGAACGCGCTGATGACCGCGAATCCCTTCGCGCTCGGCATGGCGCTCGTCATCTTCGGCCTGTTCAACCTGATCTTCGTCGGGGGCTTTTACCGGACGGCGTACAAGCTGGGAAAGCCGTTCGTGACCTACTGCGTCGCCGCGTTCCTGACGATCGGGGCCGCGGAGGCGCTGCACCACATCGGCCCGCTCGCGGCCCTCAACGCCTTCGGGACGGAGCGCGCCGGGCTGCAGGCGATTCTGCTGGCCGCGGGCGCCGCGGTGTTCGCGCTTTTCACGTATTTGTCATGTGCGAAGGCCTGCCGGGACTTCGAGCGGATCGATCTGTAAGGGGGGAAACGCTGTGCTGCAGGATAATCTCGCGATGCTGAGACGCTTGCACGGCCTCACGCAGGAGACCGTCGCCGAGCGGATCGGCATCTCGCGTCAGGCCTACGCGAAGTGGGAGACCGGCGCGACGATCCCGGACGTGGAGAAGTGCGCGCGTCTGGCGGAGCTTTACGGCACGACCGTCGACGGCCTGCTGAAGACCGAGACGGCGGAGGGGATCGGCGCGATCCCGCCGCCGCCCAAGGGCAAGAATTTCTGGGGCTGCGTCACCCTCAGCGACCGGGGACAAGTGGTGATCCCGAAGGGCGCCAGAGACCGGTTCGACCTGAAGGGCGGCTGCCGGCTGATCGTAGCCAGCGACGAGGTCGGCATCGCGCTGGTCCCGGCGGAGGCGTTCGAGGCGAGCATGAAGCGGGCAATGGAACGAATGTACGCGACGGAAGACGACGCGGAGGATTGACACGATATCCCGACCAAATAAAACAGCCGGTTTCGCGGAGCGCGAAGCCGGTTTTTTGATCTGGTTGCGGTGATTGTCGGCGCAGTCGCAAATCGAGAACGGCTGTGCAATGTGCCTAAAAACAAAGGAGACTTTTTGGCGGGTAAAAACATTTCGTTCCCAAAAAGCGCGATTTCGTTCTGCGGGCTATTGAACAAAGACGATTTATTATATATAATACAAATAGATCGTTGATGGGGGGGATCCGTCAATGGAAGCCGAGTATACGATGGAAGCGGAGCTCTGCGGGTCTGAGAAAGAGCTGCGGGATATGTTCGCTGTGATAAAGCAATACGATGT
>ONWP01000129.1 GCA_900321595.1 uncultured Eubacteriales bacterium | reverse complement strand
GTGTGGATGTCGCAGGTCAGCACGCTGTCGGTATAGTCGAGGATCTTCCGGCAGTCGTTCGCCAGGATGATCTCGACCTCGCAGTCCTGGGACTCGATGAGCTCGCGGTAATAGCTGATGTAGTCCACGCCGGTGAAGGGATGCTTCACCACGCCGAACAGCTCGCGGTAGCGCGCCTCGGTCAGCACGTCGGACCAGGGATCGACCCCGGCGGCGTCGAGCGAATCCATGTCGATGAGCGCGTTGCCCACCTCGTCGGACGGATACGAGAGCATCAGGTAGATCTTCTTCGCGCCCCGGGCGATGCCGCGCAGGCAGATCGCGAAGCGGTTGCGCGACAGGATCGGGAAGATGACGCCGAACGTCCCGTCCGGGAACTTCGCGCGGATGTCGGCCGCGATCTGATCGACGGTGGCGTAATTGCCCTGCGCTCTGGCCACGACGGCCTCCGTCACGGCGACCACATCCCGGTCGCGCAGCGTCAGCCCCTCGCTTGCGGCGGCCGCGAGCACACTGTCCACAACGATGGCCGCGATGTCGTCGCCCTCGCGGATGATGGGCGCGCGCACGCCCCTGGCCACAGTACCGATGCGTCTGTCTTCCATATCAAAAACCTCCGATATTCAGTTACGGTTTATCGTCAAACCACGCTGTTTATTATAAATCCGTTCCGCCCGTATGTCAACCAAAAGAATTGCGGGCGCCGCGGATCCTGCCCCGGCCCGCGCGATGCAGCAGTTTTCCGGCCGGGAGATCGGCGGAGGCGGCTTCACAAGAAAAAACGCACGTCTTTCGAAGTGCGTTTCTGTGTCAGACCGCCTGAAACAGACCGGCGTTTCGCCCGCCGCGGTTTATTTCACGGCGAAGATCTGCCCCTCTTCGCAGGCGACCATATACTGTTTGAGCGTCGGCGTCACCTGCGAGACGAAGTGCGCGTGATCGTGGCCGACGAGGATGGCCTTGATGCTCGGCGTGCCGACGATCAGGTCGTAGAATTCCTTTGTCGCGTCGTTCGCCTTCTGCTCCTCGATCCACTCCGGCTCGTAGTTGTATTCTTCCATCAGCGTCTCGGGCACGGCCATCAGCCACGCCGGGTGCGGATAGTCCAGCTTGTTCATCTGGAATGCAAAGATGTCCGGCGCGTAAACCGGCACGTGCAGCGCGAGGATGACCGGCAGACCGTCCCGGAGCTCCTCCTTGAACCTGTCCAGCTGCCACTGCTCGATCGTGTGGAAGGAATTGTCGACGGCAATGAATTTGACGCCGTGCTCGATCCGGACAGAGAAGCGGATATCGTTCGTGAACGCCGACTGCACCTTTTCGGCCACCTGCTCCCGGCGGGGGACGTTCTCGCCGTCATCCCAGATGTAAACGTGATACTCGTGATTGCCCGCGCAGGCAAACACGTCGTTGTTCGACGTAAAATCCCGGGCGAGCTCAAGATTCCGTTCGGAGACGAAGTCGATCAGGTCGCCGGTGTGCACAAAGAACGCGTCCAGCTCCTTCGCCTTCCGCGAAGCGTCGTCCAGCACGCGCCGCGCGTACGGGCAGTAATCCGCGCGATTGGCCGCGGTGTCCATCAGGCGCGCGTCACCGGAATCGCGATCGTCGATATAGGACAGATGATTGTCGCCGAGGTGGATGAAATAAAACGGCTCGTCCGCGCCGACCTCCAGCGTTTCACTGGTGAAGAACATCCGGCCCTCCTCCGGGTATTTCCCGAAGAGTCCGCAGAAGAAATAGCCGACTTGATGGAAGAAGCGAACAAACGGCCCCCAGAACCCGGTGTGATCCTTGCTGCAGTAGAGGCAGTAATCCGGTCTGTCGCGGAACAGCCTCTCGATGCTGTCCGAATGGTTGACGGTCACATCCTGCGCGTCCGCGTCCGGGGCGGCGTTTGCCGTCAGCGCCGTGAACAGCAGCAAAAAGCAGAGCGGCAGCGCCGTGATCCGCCTGATCATGTTCCGTTTGCTTTTCATCATAATCCGTCCCTCCGGTCATGTTTGCTTTATTTTACCACAGAGAATAACAAAAGACAAGGCTTCGCCGTGTGCGGCGCGGAAAATGTCACTGCGCCGCCAGACCGGACAGCCCCACGTGTTTTTCGCGTATTCGATGAAAAAAACCAAAATAATTATGATCTTTTCCGCAGCCCTTCCAGCCCGCGTCCGGACCGCCGCTTGTCAGGATCGGGATCGACGCCGCCGCCGGCAGCGCTGTTCGCGCCGTCAGGCCGGGGCATCGCTCGCTGATTTACGCCTTCCGGATCAGCAGCACCATATCCGTGTCATCGGGCCGTGTCCCGGCGAACCAGGTGCCGATGCCGGAAGCGCGGAACGTCCCCTCCGCCAGCGTTTCGCCGCTGATCGGATCAAACCACTGATAGGTGTATTCCGCGAACGGCACCAGGCTGCCGACCGTGCCGGTCAGCACGCCGCCGTCCTTTTTCGCGTTGGGCTGCGCCGCCACCGAAGGATCGGAGAAGCTGTAGAAATACACGACCATTTCCGTATTTTTCTTATTGCTGGCGCAGTAGGCAAGCACGTTGGACGACGGCACGAAATAGGCCCAGTTATGGAACCGGGGCACAAGCTCCTGCCAGTCGATCCGCTCGAAGAATTCCCGCATATATCCGACCTGACTGGCGCTCGGCATGTTCAGCGCGTCGCGCCATTTGACGGAGACCTTTTCCTCTTCGCTCACCACGTCCACACCGTCGAAGGACGCCGGCTCCGGATTGAAGCTTTCCGTATAGTACCAGGTGCCCTGCGCC
>ONWP01000239.1 GCA_900321595.1 uncultured Eubacteriales bacterium | reverse complement strand
CCCGACGCTGTTCGAGGATCTGACCGGCAGCGGGATCTTCGCCGACAACCTGCTGCTGCGCGTGCCGTTTCCCGGCCAGCACCAGAAACGAAACGCCCTGCTTGCCTACCGGACGCTGAAGCTGCTGGAATCCAAGGGCTTTTCCATCCCGAAGGACGCCTACGACCGGGGCTTCGCCGAGACACGCAACCCGGCGCGATGCGAGATCATCGCGCGGGAGCCCCTGATCCTGCTCGACGGGTGCCACAATCCGGACAGCGCGCGCGCCCTGGCGCTTGTGATGAAAAAATACCTCGGCGAAAAACACGCGCAGGCCGTCGTCGGCATGCTGGCGGATAAGGACACGGACGAGGTCGTCTCGATCCTCGCGCCGTATTTCACGAAAGTCTGGTGCACCGAGCCGGATAATCCGCGCAGGCTCTCCCGGCACGTCCTCGCCGGCAAATTCGCGTCTCGCGGTGTTTTGGCCGAGGCGCTGCCCGGCAGACAGGCCGTCCGGCGCGTGCTGGCCTCCCTGTCAAAGTCGGATACGCTCATCGTGTGCGGTTCCCTTTATCTGTGCGCGGATCTGCGGCCGACGCTGTTTGAGGTCTGCGGACACAAATAAAAAAACGCAGAGCCGGCCGGCTCCGCGTTTTTGATTGTGTATTCGCTTATATTTCAAGTATCGCAAAAGCTGTAGTCGCTCTTTTTTACCGAATGCCTTGCGAACACGTTAAGGTTTTTCAGGCGTCTTTTTCTTCCTGACCTACAAGCCAGTTGATGGATACGCCCAGGACCTCAGCCAGCGCGACCAGTTCGAAGTCCGAAATGGAGCGGAACTGCCCCTCCAGCTTCGACAGACCCGACGCATTCAAATCAATGCCTCTGACCTGCAGCCTCGTAAGCAGATCCTTCTGCTTCATACCGATCTCTTTCCTGCGCATTTCCACCCGCGAACCTGCAATATTGCGTGTGCCAAGCGGCTGCTTTCTGACTCTCATGTTTACACCTCCCCAAACACGTTAAAATCATAACACACTTTTCTAAAAAAAACAAGGAATCGAGATTTCTTTCCTTCAAATAATTGAGGTGATTTCATGCCGAAAATCTGTGAAAATTGTACAAAAGTCATCATTTCTGAGGAATCTGTCAACGCCGTCAAGACTATTGAGCCCGCCTGACGACACAATTTTTTTCTGTCTGGTATTGTTTCACAGAATGCTTTATGATATAATAAAGAATGGTTTAATATGAATGGAGGGTTTGTCATGAGCGAACAAATTCTTTTCTGCCCCGGCTGTATGAACGACGTCACGGGAAAAGACGTCTGTCCTTACTGCGGCTTCGATCTGAAAAAACAGCAGGAATCTCCGTTTCTGCCGTATCAGACCGTACTCGGCGGCAAATACATCGTCGGCGACATTCTCGAACGAAACAGCGAGGGGGTCACGTATCTGGGACTCGACAACATGACGAACTCCTGCGTGCGCATCCGCGAGTTCCTGCCGTCGGATCTGTGCGACAGAAATGAAAACGGGATGCTGGTGCCGCGCGAAAACTACGACGTGACCTTCACAAGCTACCGGCGCAGCTTCCTCGACCTGTGGCACAAGCTCGCAAAGCTGCGGCATCTGGATCAGTTTATCGGCGTCCGGGACGTCTTTGAATCCGGCGGCACGGCTTACGCGGTCTGCGACGCGGACGGCACCATGACGCTGGGACAGTACCTGGATGAAAACGGGCCCATGCAGTGGTCTGACCTCAGCGTCAAGCTCAGCGATCTGCCCGGCGCGCTTGAAAAGCTGCACGCCAACGGGATCATTCACGGCGGCATCGCGCCGGATACGCTGTTCCTCTGCGCCGACGACCGGTTCCGGCTCTGGGGCTTTACGATCCCGGAGCTGCGCGCCGTGGACGCGCCCGTCGCGCCGGAGATCCGTCCCGGCTACGCGGCGCTCGAGCAATACGTCTCGACGGAGCAGCTCTGCCCGGCCACGGATATTTACGCGCTGTCCGCCGTCACCTACCGGAGTCTGACCGGAAAAGCGCCTCTGGACGCCCAGACCCGCCTTTCCAGAGATAATCTGACCATTCCCGCGGAGACGGCAAAAGCGCTGCCGGAATACGTCACAGCGGCGCTCATCGCCGGTCTGCAGCTCAAGCGCGAGGATCGCCCGCAGAATATTCAGGCGCTGCGCGACGCGCTCGACCCGGAACAGTATCAGCGCGCGAGGAAGGCGGCGGCGAAACCGAACGCCACCTCAAACGTGCTGTCAAACGCGCTGCTGCGCGATCCGCTTTCCGATCTGGAGGACGGCCTGCCGGAGAACGAGCCCAAGCCGCGCATTCCCGATGAGCCGGTTGCCATCCAGGAGCCGGAGCTGGTACCCGTTCTGACAAAGGACGCGAAACCGGCCGGCAGCTCCACCGCGACCGTCGTGCTCATCAGCGTCGCGATCGTCTTCATCATGCTGATCCTCTTCGCCGCGCTCGCGCTCACGGGGCTCATCACCTTCAACTTCTCCGGCGGCAAGACCACGAGCGCCCGCGTCTTCGAGATGCCGGATTTCGGCGGCAGACTGAAGTCCGACGCGCTGATCGAGCAATACGCGAACGACTACGATCTGCACATCACCCTGCAGCAGGAGAACGCGAAGGACGTCGCGCCCGACGTGATCTTCGAGCAGGATATCGCGCCCGGCACGAAAGTCGCCAGAGGCTCCAACCTGACGCTCAAATACAGCCGCGGCGCGTCCACGGTCTCCGTGCCGAATTTCGTCGGTCTGCCGTTCACCGAAACCGTCTACTACCTCGGCAGACTGAATCTGACCTACAACATCATTGAACGTCCCAATCCCGGCGGAAACGCGGCCGGCACTGTGGCCGTGATGAACCCGGCGGCCGGCTCCGTCGTCTACGAAGGCACGGAGATCCAGATCGAGATCTGGGGCGACGCCTCTCTCGGCACGGTCTCCGGCACCGAATCCGGCAGCGAGATCACAAATTCCTCGTCCATCCTCTCCGGGATCTTCGGCCGGCTCTCCGAAGGCGTACAGGGCATTCTGGGACAATAAGAAAGAAGGCAGCACGCACAAATGATACCTGACATCATCGGCGACGCGCTGGCGGGCGTAAGCGAATACACCGAGATCCGCGCCCATCAGAACACGAACACCAGCGTCGTCATCACCGCCGGCAATCTGACCTCAAACGCGACGGCCGTCACCAGCGGCGTGAGCGCGCGCGTCTTCAAGGACGGCCTGTGGGGCTTTTCCTCCGCGGGAGAGCTGAACCGCGAGGCTGCGGATACCGTCCTGCGCGCGGCGCTTTCCAACGCCCGGTTCCTGAGCGGCAAGGTCACGAAGCCGGACGTTCACCTGGCTGAAACCGCGCCCACGCGCTATCAGTCTCCCCGCGACTTCGTCGTCACGGATCAGAAGCGAATGCTCGAATACGCCAGAGGACTCGACGACTACATCAAGGAGAAATACCCGAACCTTTCAGCGCGCAGCGTCATGCTCGTCACCGACGCCATGGAAAAGCTGCTCAAGACAAGCGCCGGCACCGTTTCGCACATGATCAATCCCCGCGCCTGTCTCTATGTGGACTTGTCCGCCGAATGCGCGGACGGCACGAACGTGGAGCTATTTGAAGTCATGGACTGCGGCTGCGGCTACTTCGGCGATTATTTCACCGATCCGACGCAGTTCGCCGAAAAGCTGGACAAGCTCTATGAACAGCTGATGCAGAAGCGCGACGGCGTCTTTTCCGAAGCCGGGGTCTGCGACTGCGTGATCGATCCGTCCATCGCCGGCATGATCGCGCACGAGGCCGTCGGTCACACCGTGGAGGCGGATCTCGTGCTGGGCGGCTCCGTCGCCGGGCCGAATCTCGGCAAACAGGTCGCCAGCCCGCTGGTCTCGATCGTGGACTTCGCGCACACCGCGTTCGGCAAGCGCGCGCCGCTGCCCGTCTACGTGGACGATGAGGGCGTCGAGTGCCGGGATACGGTGCTGATCGAGAACGGCGTTCTCAAGGGATTCATGAACAACCGGGAGTCCGCCGCGCATTTCGGCATGGAGCCGACCGGACACGCCCGCGCGTACGGCTTCGCGGACGAGCCCCTGATCCGCATGCGCAACACCGCGATCCTGCCGGGGACGGACAAGCTCTCGGATATGATCGCGTCCATCGACAACGGCTACTATCTCACCCGCTCCATGAACGGTCAGGCGGACACCACCGGGGAGTTCATGTTCGGCATCACCATGGGCTATGAGATCAAAAACGGAAAGCTCGGCAAAGCCCTGCGCGACACAACGATCTCCGGCGTCGCCTTTGATATGCTCCGCACAGTGGATATGCTCTCCGACGAAGTCTCCTGGTCAAGCTCCGGCTACTGCGGCAAAAAACAGCCGATGGCCGTCTCCGACGGCGGTCCGGCAGTCAAATGCCGCGTCAACATCGGCGGGAGGTGAGCGAAATGGAAAGAGATCTGACCAAAATCTGCGCGTACGCGCTCGAGCGGCTCCGCTTTTACGGCGCGGACGACGCGGACTGCATCGTATCCCGCAGCCATGTGGACGAGATGAACGTAGACGCCGGCGAATTCAGCCTGCTGCGCTCCATCTATAACGCTTCGATCTCCATGCGCGCGATCAAGGATCAGCGCAAAGGCGTCATATCCATCAACAAGACGGACGAGATTTCCATCGACGAGGCCGCAAAACAGTGCGTCGCGAACGCCGCGGCCGCGGATGAGGACGACTGTCTGTCCATCGCGCCGGTGCTGGGCAACGCCGATTTCACGTTCGGCCTGGAAGAGCCCGACCGGGACCGCTTCTTCGACCGCATCCGTGAATACCTCGACGACGTGCATACATTGTATCCGAAGGTGCTGATCGAGCAGCTGATCGCGGATTTCGGCGTCTGGACCGCCTGCTTCGGCAACACGAACGGCGTGCGATTCACCAAGCGCGGCGGCTACTACAGCCTGTCGAGCATGTATTCGGCGCACGACGGCGACAAGGCGACCAGCTTCAATTCCGTCGGGATGGACTTTGTCTCTCTTGATCGGAAGCTGATCGAGCTGGGCGATCAGAAGCAGATGTACGAGCTGTGCCAGCGCGAGCTGGAAGCCGCGCCCTACAACGGAAAATTCACCGGGATCGCTGTGTTCGCGCCCTCCTGTCTGGACGATATCGTCGATACCGCAATTCATTCCTTCACCGGCGGCAGCGCGATCCTGGACGGGACGTCGCCGTGGAAGGACAAGCTGGGGCAGCAGGTCGCGAGCGAAAAGCTCACCTTCCGGCTCATCCCGATCGACGAGCGGATCGTCGGCGGCGAGCGTTTTACCAGCGAGGGCTATCCGACCGAGAACTGCACCGTTATCGAAAACGGCGTGCTCAGGTGCTTCACCCTGAGCGAGTACACTGCCCGCAAGACGGGCAACAAGCGCTGTTCGACGCTCTCGGGCTGTTCGGAGGTCGTCGCCGGATCGAGATCCGTCGATGAGATCATCGCCGGCATTGAGCGCGGGCTGCTCGTCTGCCGCGTCTCCGGCGGAGAACCGGCCGGCAACGGCGATTTTTCCGCCGTCGCGAAGAACAGCTTCCTGATCGAAAACGGACGCGTCACGCGCCCTGTCACGGAGACGATGATCAGCGGCAATCTGGCGGATATGCTCATGCACATCACGGACATTTCACGCGAGACCGTCTGCGACGGCTCCGGCGTCGCGCCCTATGTCGCGTTTGACGGCGTGACCGTATCCGGTTCGTAACAGACAAAAGACAAATTTGATACTTGACAGACAACCGCCGAATGTTATATAATAACAAATCGTAGGGCTCATGAAGCCATCACAAAACCGACTATTTTTGAGCGGGGTATTTCCCGCAGTTTGCAAGGAGGACAACGCAACATGAAGAGAACGTATCAGCCCAAGAAGAGACAGAGACAGAAGGAGCACGGCTTCCGCAAGAGAATGGCCACGAAGAACGGCCGCAAGGTGCTCGCCAGACGCAGAGCGAAGGGTAGAAAGGTCCTTTCCTACTGATCCCCATCGGCTCCGGGGGATACGAGCTTTGCCGAGAATCGAGAAACTGAAGTCCAACAGCGATTTCCGTAGGGCTTACGCACGAGGAAGGTCATACACAGATCCCGCACTGGTGGTTTACGCAGTCAAAAACCGTGCGGGTTTTTGTCGTTGTGG
>ONWP01000348.1 GCA_900321595.1 uncultured Eubacteriales bacterium | reverse complement strand
CCCGTGACGGTCAAGGGCAAGGCGGCTACCTGCACCGAAGACGGTCTGACCGACGGTGTGAAGTGTTCTGTCTGCAATGAGGTTCTGACGGCGCAGACCGTTATCCGCGCCGGACACAGACTCGTGCTGGTTCCTGCGAAAGAAGCGACCGACAAGACCGACGGGAACATCGAGTATTACATCTGCTCAGTATGCGGGAAGTGCTTTGCCGACGCAAGCGGAACGCGCGAGATCGATGAAGCTTCGACGGTCATTCCCAAAACCACGCCCGACACGCCGCATAAGTGTTCTTACTGCGGCAAGGTCCACACCGGATTCTTCGGCTCGATCGTGCAGATCTTCCACACGATCCTGTACTTCTTCAAAAACCTGTTCAAGTAACGAACAAAACAAAAAACCGGCGTGGCTTCGGCTGCGTCGGTTTTCGGTCAGCGCTTTCTCTTCTGGCGCTTCGCCCGGTCGCGGGCTTTCTTTTTGGCGCGGTCGAGCGCCTTTTTGTCCTTTTCGGCGGCCCTGATCAGCTCCAGCGTCGCCTTGCTGCGCGGCGTCTGCCCGATGAGCTCCGAGACGGTGACGCCGTAGATCTCCGAGAGGGCCAGCAGCACGGTGACGTCGGGGAGGCCCTCGCCGCGCTCCCATTTGGAGACGGATTTGTCGGAGTAGCGCAGGACGTCGGCGAGCTCGGCCTGCGTGAAGCCGTGCAGACGGCGGTAAAGGCGCAGGTTCTCCGCGATGATCTCGTTCAGCGGTCGTTCCGTCATATTTTGCGGCCTCCTTTTTTCGTCTGCTGTATATATTCTACCTTGAGTAGAGACGCGTGTCAAGCGTTTCTCTACGAATCGTAGAGTTGCCTCTACCCATAAGGGGTGGCGGGCGGACCGGCGCGTTCCTATACTGTTCCCATCGGGGAAAGGGGGCGCAGCCGTGACGGAAACCGCAAAAACAGACCGCAGACGATCGTACCGCAGCGCGTTTTACGCCCGGCCGCTGCCCAGCTACTCCCGGGGCGAAGAGATCATGAACATGGTGACGCACATCGTCGGCGGGGCTTTCGCCTTCCTGTCGCTGGTCATGTGCGTGGCCGCCGCTGCGTGGCACAGGAACCTTTCCGGCGTGCTCAGCGGGATCATCTACGGCTGCTCGATGATCGTGGTCTACGTCGTATCCAGTGTCTACCACGGCCTCGACCCGAAGGCGTCGTACCGGGGCAAGAAGGTCATGCAGGTCGTCGACCACTGCGACATCTACGGCCTGATCGTGGGCACCTTCGCCCCGGTGGTCTTCACCGGCCTGCGGCGGACGTACCCCGTGCTGGGCTGGATCAGCTTCGGCGTCACCCTCGTCACGGCGATCGTGGGGATCGTTTTCACCGCCATCGACTTCAAGCGGTACCGGGTCGTCTCCTACGCGTCGTATTTCATCGCCGGCTGGAGCGTGCTGATGACGGTCTACGCCATGTACAAGACGTTTTCGGGCGTATTCCTCGCGCTGATGATCGTCGGCGGAGCTGTCTACACCCTCGGGATGATTTTTTTCTGGCTGGAGCTGCGTCACAAAAAGTACTGTCACGGCGTGTTCCACCTGTTCATCCTCGCCGGGTCGATCATCCAGTTCATCGCGATCTTCCGGTACTGTATGTGAAGCCTGTCGGCAAGCCGGCAGGAACTTTTTGACGAAAAAGCCGCGTCGGCGTTGCATTCACCGGCGCGGTTCGATATAATGAAAAGTGAAAGTCTGCGCTTTTCGGAGGGGTTGCGTATGAAGAGGCTCACGGCTGTCATGCTGGCGCTGACGCTGCTGCTGTGTCCGGCGGCGGCGTTTGCCGCGGCGGGTGGCGACTGCGGCGAAAACCTGACGTGGACGTACACAGGCGGCGTATTGACCATCGAGGGCACGGGCGACATGACCGAGTACGAAAGCTCCGCGGACGTGCCGTGGTACAGCCTGAGCGGCAAAGTCACGCGCGTGGAGGTGCGTGACGGCGCGACGAGCGTCTGCGCCGACGCGTTTCTGAATTTCGCGAAGCTGACAGCGGTCGTGCTGCCGGATACCGTCACGCGCATCGGGAAGAACGCCTTTGACGGCACAGATCTCCAGTTGAACGCGCCGCAGACCGGTTTTTACGCGGGACGGCATCTCATCTATGTCCCGGATCAGCGCGCATTTACCGTCGCGCCCGGTACGTTGACCATCGCGCAGAACGCCTTTGACGCGTGCAGAAGTCTGGGGAAGATAACGCTGCCGGAGAGCCTGCGGGACGTGAACGCGAACGCCTTCTCGAAGACGAAAGCGCTGGCGCAGGTCGCGTACGGCGCCGATCAGACCGCCTGGGCGGCTGTCGTTGTCGCGGCGGGGAACGAACCGCTGACGAACGCGGCGTTTTCCTTCACGCCGGTGCATCGGCACAGCTATGAAGCTGTCAGCGTGACCGGCTTCTGCGACGAGGGGCGCGTGACGACGTACGTCTGCGCCTGCGGCGACAGCTATACCGAACAAAGCGCGCCCATGCGGCATGAAAGCGAAGCCGTCAAAGGGAAAAAACCGACCTGCACCGAGCCGGGATTCACGGAGGGGACTGTCTGCCGCGTCTGCGGCAAGGTCCTGACCGCGCAGGCGGAGCTTCCGGCGACGGGACACAAGGAAAAGACGATCCCCGGCCGGCCGGCGACCTGTACCGCCGACGGGATGACGGACGGCATCGTCTGTGAAACCTGCGGCGAGATCCTGACGCCGCAGACGACGATCCCGGCGGCGGGGCATCAGCCGGTGACGATCCCCGCGGCGGCGAGCACCTGTCTGGAGCCGGGACGCGGCGCGTATGCGGTCTGCGAGATCTGCGGCGAATTTCTGACAATGCCGGCCGAGATCGCGCCGCTCGGGCACGATTTCGGCGATTATGAGACGACGCTGAAGCCGACGTGCGCCGCCAAAGGCGTGAAGACGCGCGTCTGCCGGCGATGCGGCGAACAGGAGCAGGCAGAGATCCCGATCGACCCTGGCGCGCATACGGGCGCGCAGGTCGTGAAAAATATCGTCCCCGCCGGATGCGAGACGGACGGCTATTCGGGCGACACCTGCTGCGCGGACTGCGGCGCGCTCCTCTGGAACGGGACGGTGACCGCGCTGCTGCAGCACGATTACGACTACGCGCATCCGCAGGTGACGGTTCCGGCCACCTGCGCCGCGGAGGGACAGGGCACGGTTGTCTGCCGGCGCTGCGGAAAGACGATCCCGGCGACGGTGCCGCTCTCACAGACGCACACCGGCCGCGTTGAGACGCGCGGCGCTGTCGCGGCGGCCTGTACGCAGGACGGATATACCGGCGACGCGTACTGCGCCGACTGCGGCAAGCGCGTCGCGGTCGGCGAGACGATCCCGGCGACCGGGCACACGGCGGTGCTCATCCCCGGCACGCCGGCGGCCTGTACGCAGCCGGGGCTGTCGGACGGTTTCGTCTGCACAGTTTGCGGAGAAGTGATCTCCGCGCAGTCGATCCTCCCCGCGACGGGACATCGACCGGCTGTGCTGCCGGGCGTCGCGGCGACCTGTACGGAAAGCGGCCTGACGCAGGGCAGCGTCTGCGCGGAATGCGGTCTGATCCTGACGGCGCAGGAGGAGATCCCCGCGCTCGGCCACGCGCCGGTCAGCGAACCGGACAAGGCGAGCACCTGTACCGACGCCGGATACACCGGCGCTGTGACCTGTTCGCGCTGCGGCGCGACGATCGCGCAGCGCAAGGCGCTTGAAAAACTGCCGCACAGTCCGGTGACAGTGCCCGGCTCGCCCGCGACCTGCGTCAAGGAGGGCCGCGCGGACGGCACGGTCTGCGCTCTGTGCGGGGCGACGCTGACGGTGGGCGACGTGATCCCCGTGACCGCGCACAGCTGGTCGGACTATGTGACGAACCGTCCGGCGACAGCGGAAGCGGCGGGGGAGCAGACCCGCGTCTGTCTGGTCTGCGGCGCGCGTGAAACGCGGACGCTTGACCCGCTGCCTGCGCCGACGTCACCGGAACCGACGACTGCCGGAGCGACCGGGCTGCCGGCGGAGACGACAGCGGCTCCTGTGATCACGACCGCGCATCAGCCGGTCCCGACAGAGCCGCCCGCGCAGACGACGGCCGTCCCCATGATGACGACGGACACGCCGGAGCCGGCGACGCAAACGCCCGCAACGACCGCGGCGCCGCGTGAACCGACAACCCTCGCTCCGGCGCCTGTGACGGCTCCTGCCGCGACGACAGCGTCTCCCGATCCGGCGACCGCCGCTCCTGTCAGCACGACCGCGCCGCCTGAACCGACTGCCGCGCCGTCCGCTGTGCCGTCCGCTTCGCCGGAGCAGACGACGCGGACGCCGCCGTCGACGCGGCCGACCGTTGTGACGACACTGCCGGCACAGCGCGCCGTACTGCTGGGCGACGTGGACTTTGACGGCAGGATCATGGCGCGGGACGCGCGGCTGGCGCTTCGCATCTCGGCGCGTCTGGAGCTGGTGCAGTCCACAGAGCAGTTCGCGGCGGCGGACGTGGACTTCGACGGACATATTCTCGCAAAGGACGCGCGCCGCATCCTGCGCGTCTCGGCGAAGCTGGAAACTTTCGAGGGAGAGACGACATGAATCCGATTTTTGACGTTGACGCGCTCGGGCAGCCCGACTGCGCGTTCTGTGAACCGGGCGGGAACGAGACGATCCCTGTGGATCGTGTGATCGCCAAAGCGGACGAATATTTTGCGAAAAATGATATGCCGGGCGTAAAGCGGCACCTGACCTACTGGCTGGCGGAAGCCCGCGCGCTGGGCGACCGGCGCGGCGAGCTGGCCGTGCTGGATGAGCTGATCGGCGCGTGCCGCATGATGGGGCTGCGCGAGGAAGGCCTGCGGGCCGTCGATGAGGCGCTGTCGCTGACAGAGGCGCTGTCGCTTGCCGACACCGTCACCGGCGCTACGGTCTGCCTCAACGCCGGGACCGCCTATAAGGCCTTCGGCATGGACGACAAGGCGGTGGCGATGTACCGGCTGGCGCGGCCGATCTATGAGAAATATCTGAATCCGGACGACAGCCGGATCGCCGGGCTCTGCAACAATATGGCCATCGCGCTGACCGCTGTGGGACAGACGGATGAAGCGGAGCGGCTGTTCCGCCGCGCCGCCGCGATCAAGGAGCGCGATGATGCCGGGAAGCCGGACGCGGCCGTCAGCTGGCTGAATCTGGCCGACCTCATCGCCGGCCGGGACGGCCTTGAAGACGGGGCGGAGCAGATCGAAGCCTGTCTGGAAAAGGCGCAGGCGCTCCTGACCGATCCGGCCGTGCCGCGCGACAGCTATTACGCGTTCGTCGCCGGGAAGTGCGCGCCGGTTTTCACCTATTACGGCTGGTTCGCCTTCGGCGGCGAACTGAAAGAGCTTTCGGAGGCCATTTATGACGGGAATCGAGCTGAGTAAACGCTATTACGAATTCTGCAAGCCGGCGTTGGAGGAACAGGCGCCCGCACTGATGGCGCAGACGGCGGCCGGTCTGGTCGGCGACGGGTCGGAGTGCTTCGGCTATGACGACGAGATCAGCCGGGATCACGATTTTGAGCCGGGGTTCTGCCTGTTCGTACCGGACGGCGCGGATGAACGCGAGGTCTTTCAGCTGGAGCGCGCCTATGCCAGGCTGCCGAAGGAATTTGAGGGGTTTCGCAGACTTGCCGTGGATCCCGCAGGCGGCAGCCGCCACGGCGTGAAGCGCGTCTCTGACTTTTACAGTGAAAAAACCGGCTTCGCCCGTCCGCCGGAGGACGCGCGCGACTGGCTCGCGATCCCGCAGTACGCGCTTGCCGCCGCTGTCAACGGCGAGGTCTTCACCGACCCGCGCGGGGATTTCTCGGCGCGGCGCGCGGGCTTCGCGTCGATGCCGGAGGACGCGCGGAAGAAGCGTCTGGCCGGCCACCTGTTCATGATGAGTCAGGCGGGGCAGTACAATTACCTGCGATGCGTCTCGCACGGCGAGACGAGCGCGGCGCAGCTGGCGCTCTTTGCGTTCAGTGACCACGCCATGCAGGCGGCCTTCCTGCTGAACGGCCGCTACATGCCCTTTTACAAGTGGTCGTTCCGGGCGCTGCGCGGGCTGCCGACGCTCGGCGGCATCGCCGATCTCCTCGACTATCTGCTGACGACCGACAACATGGGCGGTATGCCGGCGACAAAAGCGGACCTGATCGAAGACTGCGCTCTGCAATTCGTCACGACGCTGCAGGACGCCGGCCTGACCGACGCCGTGTGCACCGACCTCGGCAAGCACGCCGCCAGCGTCAACGACCACGTCCGCGACGCGCGCCTGCGCAATCTGGACCTGCTGGCCGGGGTGTAGACAGAATAATGAAGACAGACCGCCTTTTTCGACGGTCTGTTCGTTTTTAATGAATCGATATCCTGCCGATCAGGGCATATTGTTCGGCGGATAGTCGGGATTCTGCGGCGCGGACTGATTCTGCATGGGCGGCGGGTAAGTGCCGGCAGGCTGAGTGGGCTGACCTTGTGCGGGCGGCGCAAAGTTGCCAGCGGGCTGTGTGGGCTGACCCTGATAAGGAGGCGTAAAACCGCCGTTCGGGATGCCGGGCTGACCCTGAACGGGTGGCGGGTAGCCGCCGACGTTCGTCGGGAAACCGGTCTGCGGCAGCGGCTGTTTTGTTTTTGTGAGCAGATCATTGGGCAGGAGCATAAAAGCAAAACACACAGCGACGGTCAGCAACGTAAAGATGATGTAAAAAACGCCGGTGGCCGTCAGACCGAACTTGGCAATGCCGTAGCCTTCTT
>ONWP01000122.1 GCA_900321595.1 uncultured Eubacteriales bacterium | reverse complement strand
TATGCCCTCCACTCTCTCCGGGATGGATTTTGTACTCTTAATTATATTGTGAATTCGTTTTTTTGTCAATAGCGCTTATCGCTCCGGTTGGCATCAAACCGCCCGCTTTGTTTCCGCATTAACAAATAAAAAGCTGTGCGCCTCCGCACACAGCCTTTTGCATTGTCAGTTCTTACGCCTCGGCGTCAGCGTCTTCGCCGCCGAACAGCTTCGAAAGATCAAAGTCGCCGCCCACATCGCTCAGATCGGGCACGTCGACCTCTTTGCCGAACAGGCTCGCGATCAGCTGGATCACGGTCGCCGCGAAGGTGTAGCAGGTCTTGAAAATGTCAACGATGGTCATCATAGTGAACGTCCTCCATTTTTTGTTATTGTTTGTTATTCCTCGGCGCGCGCGGCGCCGTTCGTTCCGTCGTATGCGTCCGGCTTACGGCTCTTCCGCAGCGTCCGCCGCCTCGCCGCTCTCCTGCGGGAGCTTCAGGAAGTCCAGAGCGCCCTGCATCGCCTCAAAAAGCTTTGTCAGCATCCCGACGATCGAGTCGAAAGCCGCCGTAAGCTTTTCAGCAAGGGATTTCAAGCTGTCCATTGATGTTTCACTCCTTTTCTCGTGTTTCACCAGTTATACAGTATAATATAACCACATTTCTGTTACATTCAAGTGCTTAAAATGTTACGGAAATGTAAATTCGTGATTTTCAGTCAAAAAAAGCCGGGGAAAGCCCCCGGCTTGATCCATTTCTTACAACAGACCGACCTTGACGACCAGCGCCGCGAAGACGATGGAGACCATGCTCAGCAGCTTGATGAGGATGTTGATCGAGGGACCGGAGGTATCCTTGAAGGGATCGCCGACGGTGTCGCCGACGACGGCCGCCTTGTGGTTGTCGCTGCCCTTGCCGCCGAACTTGCCGCTCTCGATATACTTCTTCGCGTTGTCCCAAGCGCCGCCGGAGTTGGACATGAACACGGCCATCAGAAAACCGGAGGCCGTCGCGCCGGCGAGCATGCCGACCACGCCGGTGGGCCCGAGGATCAGGCCGACGACAACGGGTACGATGATGGCGACCACGGTGGGCAGGACCATCTCGCGCAGGCTCGAACGGGTGCACAGGTCGACGCAGCGCGCGTAATCGGCCTCAGCCTCGAAGTTCATCAGACCTTTGATCTCACGGAACTGACGGCGGACCTCCTGCACGACGCTCTGCGCCGCGCGGCCAACGGATTTCATGGTCAGCGCGGCGAACACGAAGGGCAGGCACGCGCCGATGAACAGACCGATGAGGACGGTGGGATTGTTGATCGCGAGGTTGGAGAGCTTCTCCGAGCCGCCGGGCAGGGCGGAGATCTTGTCGATATAGGAGGCCATCAGGGCCAGCGCGGTCAGCGCCGCGGAGCCGATGGCGAAGCCCTTGCCGGTGGCGGCGGTGGTGTTGCCCAGAGAGTCCAGCGCGTCGGTGCGCTCACGGACGGAGGCGTCAAGGCCCGCCATCTCGGCGATGCCGCCGGCGTTGTCGGCGACGGGGCCGTAGGCGTCGGTCGCCAGCGTGATGCCCAGGGTGGAAAGCATGCCCACGGCCGCCAGCGCGATGCCGTACAGACCGTGCGACGGGCTCGTCTTGCCGCCGGAGACGAAGAACGCGACCAGCACGCAGACGGAGACGATGACGATGGGCAGCAGGGTGGAGAGCATGCCCACGCTCAGACCGTCGATGATCAGCGGCGCGGTGCCGGATTCGCTGGATTTGGCGAGGTTCTGCGTCGGCTTATAGCTGTCGGAGGTGTAGTATTCGGTCACGCGGCCGATGGCGACGCCGGCGACCAGACCGGCGAGGATCGCGAAGTAGATCGTCCAGCTCTCACGCCCCAGTACGAACCAGACCAGCGGGAACGCCACAACGGCGATGAGGATCGCGGAGAAGTTGGTGCCCTTGGACAGCGCGGAGAGCAGCTGCTTCTGGCCGGCGCCTTCCTTCGTGCGCACCAGGAACGTGCCGATGATGGACAGGAGCACGCCGACGGCGGCGATGCACAGCGGCAGCGCCATGGCGCTGAAGCTCTTGAACGCCGCGATGCCCAGCGCGCAGGCGGAGATGATGGAGCCGACGTAGGACTCGTACAGGTCGGCGCCCATGCCGGCCACGTCGCCCACGTTGTCGCCCACGTTGTCCGCGATGACGGCGGGGTTGCGGGGATCGTCCTCGGGGATGCCGGC
>ONWP01000235.1 GCA_900321595.1 uncultured Eubacteriales bacterium | reverse complement strand
TTCTTTCACTTTGTGCGCGGCGATTGCGCTGATAATGATAAAAATCAGCATCTGAAGGGAGCTGATTGCGATCAGCGGGATACCGAAAAGCTTAGATCTGTTTTTCGTGATGACCGCGAACAGCGTGATCAGGAGAACGCCGATATACATGAGAATCAGGATGACCTTGAGCCATACAAGATCTTCGAAAATTGTCGCAGCTTGTGATTCCGTCGTGTAAAAAACGGAAACCGAAGCTTTCACGACTTTTCCATACAACAGGCAGCATTCTATGATCGAGAAAACGATCGCGACAATAAGAACGATACCTTTGAGATCAAAAAAGGATGTGCCGGTGACCGCCAGGCTTTTCGGCAGCTTCCCGTTAATCTGTGAAACTTTTTCGTTAAAATTGACATCCGGTACTGTGAAGCTGATTTGTTTTGTTTGCGGAGCAGTTTGTTGACCGGGTGTGCCGTTCGGCTGATAGGGCGCGCCTGCCTGCGCTGTGTTGCCGACTGCTCCATTTGCAGCGGCGGGCGTGTTTGTCGGGTCGTTTCCGAAAGCCTGAACTTTTGTTCCGCAGCCGGGGCAGAACGCTTGCGACGCCTCATTGACCGGCCGTCCGCATTTTGGGCAGAAGCTCATACGATTCAGTCTCCTTTTCCTTGCTGCACATGAGTGAACCCCGAGATTTGTTTGTAGCAGAGTCCTCTTGATCTATATGGCAGCAATGATGTTGTTAAGTGGTTAAATTATACTAGAGCGGAATTAACCTGTCAAGCGATTCATGGATAATTGTCACAAAACATATTTTGTGCGCATTGACTTATCACCAACGGCAAATTTTTTAAAGTCCCTTTTTATTTCCCGAACGCTTTCTCAAATGCGGACAGAATGGTCATCTGCGTCTCGTCAAGGAAGCTTTCCGCATCCGCGCGGATATTGTCCGGCACGCCGAAGAGCGGCTCGGCCATGGAGCCTGTGATGGCGGCGATGGTGTCGCTGTCGCCGCCGATGGAGACGGCGTTTCGCACGGCGTCCTCGAAGTCCTCCGCCGCGAACAGCGCGCTGAACGCCTGCGGCACGCTGCCCTGACAGGAGACGTCAAAGGTATAGTCGCCGCGGATGTCGTCGGGGGTGAAATCCACGACGTAGTAGCGTGACGCGATATGCGCCCGGATCTCGTTGCGGTCCGCGCCCTGCCGGGCGAGCCAGATCGCGGAGGAGACGGCAGCGGCTGCTTTGAGCGCCTCCGGGTGGTTGTGGGTGACGGCGGTCACGGTCACCGCGTACAGGATCGCCTCGTCCAGCGTCTTCGCGGCCCATCCGCAGGGGCTCACGCGCATGGCAGCGCCGTTGCCCCAGCTGCCGTAGGGCTGCGGATCGCTGTCGGCGAGCCATCGCCGGAAGGAGCCGCCGTACCCGGCGTGCGGATACATCTGTCCGAGCTCCTGCATGCGTCTGACGGCGCAGTCGGAAAGCGCCGCGGCGTTTCCGTCCGCGTCGAGAAGCGCGGCGGCCACGGCGAGCGTCATGACGCTGTCGTCTGTCGGGCGGCAGCCGCCGTCCTTCGACAGAAGCTCGAACTCCTTGTACCTGTGATTGCGCCACTCAAACCGGGAACCGGCAATGTCCCCGACGATCGCTCCGATCATGTTTTTCTCCTTCTTTCTTGTGGAATACGGGCGCGGAAAGCTGTGCGCCGGCGCCGTTACAGCGCGATATAGTACGGACAGATATCCGCGTAGGAGCCGTCCGGCAGACGGAAGCCGCCCGGGATCGTGCCGAGCTGCTGAAAGCCGACGCGTTCATAGAGGGCTCTGGCCCGGGTATTTGTCGCGACGACGGCGTTGAACTGCAGAATGCGGAAGCCGTGCGCCTTCGCCTGCGCGAGGCTGTCGCGGACGAGCGCTTCGCCGACGCCTTTGCCGCGCGCGTTTCTGTCCACGGCGTAGCTGGCGTTGGCGATGTGGCCGCAGCGTCCCACGTTGTTGGGGTGCAGGATGTAAAGCCCCGCGACGCGGCCGTCCGCCTCCGCGGCGCCGACGCAGGTCTGCGACGCGAAAAACGCCGCGCCGGTCTCGCTGTCGAGCGGTTCTGTCTGCGGAAAG
>ONWP01000195.1 GCA_900321595.1 uncultured Eubacteriales bacterium | reverse complement strand
GGATGTACATGCGCAGCAGCATGTTGGCCCAGTCCTGCGCCTCGGTGCCGCCCGCGCCCGCGTGGAACGTCAGAATCGCGTTGTTCGCGTCGTATTCGCCGGTGAGCAGCGTCGAAAGCGTCTGCCGGTCGAGCTCCTGCTTGACCTGTTCGACTGCCTCCACGCACTCGGGGAGCATCTCCTCGTCCCCTTCGTCGTTCGCCAGCTCGATGAGCGCCGCCGCGTCGTCGTGCGAGACCTGCAGCGCGGCGTACTTCTCGACGCGCTCCTTGAGCATGGCGGTGCGCTGGCTGATGCGCTGGCTCTTCTCGAGATCGTCCCAGAAGCCCGGCTGCGCGGCCTGCTGCTCCAGCTCCTCGATCTCCTTCTTCATCGCGTTCAGGCCGATGGCGTCGGCCAGCTCCCGGATCGGGGTCTCCAGCCCCCGCAGCTCCAGAAGCAGTTCCTCATATTTTAACATAACTCTGAATTCTCCTTCATTTTTTGCGGATCAAACCGTCTTTTTCACGCGTCCGGCCGCGCCGCTACGTGTAACCGGTCCCCGCATACGGGCAAACCGCCGTCTGTTTTTTCGTCATATTCATGCCTCCCGCCGAAAAAACCGGCAACACCCGAATATACATATACAAGTTTATTATAACAATAAAAAAACCGCTTGTCAAGACAGGGAAGCATGCATTGTCCGCTCACGGCGCCGGGCTCTTGCTTTTTTATAAAAACTATGGTATAGTATTCGAAAGGTGATACGAATGAAAATTTGTGTTTACGGGGCGGCGAGCCCCGAGATCCGTCAGACCTATCTGGACGCCATGTACGCGCTGAGCGAGTATCTGGCGAAACGCGGTCACGATCTGGTCTTCGGCGCCGGCGACAGCGGCGTCATGGGCGCAGCGGCGCGGGGCTTCCACGCGGGCGGCGGCAAGGTCATCGGCGTCGCGCCGGGCTTTTTCAAGGTCGACGGCATCCTCTATCAGCACTGCGACACATTCATCGAGTCCGACGACATGGCCGACCGCAAGCAGATCATGGAGTCGCAGGCGGACGCCTTCCTGGTGGGACCGGGCGGCATCGGCACGCTGGATGAGTTCTTCCAGGCGTACACGCTCAAGCAGCTCGGGCAGATGAACAAGCCGCTCGTCCTCTACAATGTGGACGGCTGTTTCGATCCGATCGTGCAGCTGCTGCGGTCGCTGGTGGATGAGAGATTCATGCCCGCGGAAGCGCTCAACCTCTACCACGCCGCGACCGACATGCGGGAGACGGCCGACTATATCGAAAACTACAAAGCGACGAATTACAGCATTCTGGACGTGCGTTCCATCAAACAGGAGGATTCGTGATGGCAAAGAAAAGCAAAAAACAGCTTCCCGCCCCCGCGCGGCAGGCCTACGGCACAGAGCTCGCGTACAACAGTCTGCGGGCGAACCATAAGATGCGCTCGCGGCATCTGGCCGCCGTGCTCGCGTTCCTGACGGGGTTCCTGGGCGTACACAACTTCTATCTCGGCAAGGTGGTGCCGGGCATTCTGCAGCTGCTGCTGACGGTCATCCTCGCACTTGTCTGCCTGAAGCTCTTCTGGGCGCCGTACGTTATGATCATTCCCTTCGCGCTGGCGATCGTCCGGGGGATTCTGCTCCTGGGCATGGACGACGCGAAGTTCCGGGAAAAGTACCGGGTCCGCACCTTCTGAGAATGGGCGTGATCGTCGGCGTCGGCGGAGGCAGCTACGCCTTCGGCGAAGTGACGCACATCCTGCGCCAGATCGTCCGGCTCAGCGGAAAGAACGCGCTGCGGCTCCTGTTCCTGCCCACGGCGGGACATGACGAGGACGACGGCGACGACCCGATCCGGGACATTTTCCGCGCGTGCGGCTGCGAGGTCGATACGCTGAAGCTGTCGAAGGAACCGCTGTCCGAAGACGCGCTGCGGGAACGGATCCTCGGCGCGGACGTCGTCTACGCGGGCGGCGGCGACCTGAAATTTCTCATGGACACCTGGACGGCGACGGGCGCGGACCGGCTGCTGCGGGAGGCCTTTTCCCGCGGCACGGTGCTCTCCGGATACTCCTCCGGCGCCATGTGCTGGTTTGATCTGGGCTGGGATGACTGCGGTCCCGGTCACAGTTTTGTTTTTGTGAAGGGCATGGGCCTGCTGCCGGGCTGCTGCTGTCCGCACTTTGACAGCGACGTGTGGCATACGTTCACGCGGATCGTTCCCGAAAGCGGAACGGACGGCGTCGCGATCGACAGCCGCGCGGCGTTCGTCTGGCGCGACGGCGTATACAAAGCGATCAGCGGGCCGGACGGCGAAACGGTCTGGACGATGCGAAAAGACGAGCAGTGGCGCCTGAAGCCGCTCGCTTAACGAAAGGATAACGATCATGTTTGAAAGAACGGAAGCCTACTGGAACGAACTGACGCGCTACGCCGCCTTCCACGGGGAGACGCTGGACGCGCTGCGCGGCCGCCGGGTGCTCATCACCGGCGCGGCCGGACTGATCGGCACGTTTCTGGCCGACCTGCTGCTGGCGGGAGGATCCCGGCTCTGTCTGGTCGACCTTGACGAAGACAGACTGACGCAGCGGTTCGGCGGCGCGGAGGCGCTTCTGGCCGCGGCCGACGCGACCGATCCGGCGCGCATGGACGAGCTGTTTGACTTTTTCCGGCCGAAATACGTCGTCCACGCCGCCAGCAACACGAGCCCCGCGGACTACGCGAAAAAGCCCGTCGAGACCATGGAGACAAACGTCCTGGGAACGGCGGTCCTGCTGAAAAACTGCGTGAAATACGGCGCCGACAGGTTCCTGTTCTGTTCGAGCGTCGAGGCCTACGGTCAGCCCGACAGCGGCGACTGCGTCTTTGACGAGCGCTTTTCCGGTTATGTGGACTGCAACACGCTGCGCGCCGGTTACCCCAGCGCGAAACGCGCGTGCGAAGCGCTCTGCAACGCCTACGCCGGGCAGTTCGGCGTCGATTTCGTCACGGCCCGCATCGGACGGATCTACGGTCCCACGGTCATTCCGACCGACGCGAAGGCGCCGACGCAGTTCATTCGGGACGCCGCGCTCGGCAGGGATATCACGCTCAAAAGCGCCGGGACGCAGGTGTACTCCTACGGCTACGTCGCCGACTGTGCGGCGGCGTTGGCGCTGCTGCTGGTCAGGGGCGAAAAGGGCGGCGCGTACAACGTCGCCGACAGCGGCTCCCAGGAGATGCTGCGCGATTTCGCCGGCTTCTGCGCGGAGGCGGCCGGGACGCAGCTCGCCTTCGAGACCGGCTTTGATCTCGCCGCCGGCGGCTACTCCAACATCACCCGCGCCGTCATGGATACGGCGAAACTGGAAGCGCTGGGCTTCCGCACGCTGACCCACGCCCGTGAAGGCGTGGCGAATACCATTCGTTTCCTGCGGGAAACACACGCGTTTGAGGAGGACAAATCATGAAGTATAAAGCCCTTGTCACTGCCGAGGTCCTGCGGGATCGTCTTGAGACGCTCAGCGACCGGATCGATTTCACCTACGCGGGCTACACGCTCGATCACGAGGTGATGCCGGAGGAGGAGCTGCGCCGGCGCGTCGCGGATATCGACATTCTCGTCTGCGAGTACGACACCATCGACAGCCGCGTGTTCGACGCGGCGAAGAACCTGAAGCTGCTCATCTGCTGCCGCGGCGGCGTCAAGTCCGTGGTCGATCTGGACGCCGCGATGGAGCACGGCGTGATCGTCTGCAACAACGTGGGACGCAACGCCCACGCCGTCGCGGACATGACGATCGGCTTCATGCTGGATATGACACGCAACATCACGCGGACAGATCGGCTCATCCACGACCGCGTCATCACGATGGACTTCTCGACCAAGCCCAAGGAGTATCGCGACACCGTCTGGGGGCTGGATAACGACAGCCCGTTCATCCGGTTCCGCGGCGACAGCCTGAACCATATGACGCTGGGACTCGTCGGCTTCGGTCACGCGGGCCGCGCCGTCGCCAGACGCGCCGCCGCCTTTGATATGAACATCCTCATCTACGATCCCTACGTGGACGCCGAAACGCTGCCCGAGGGGGTGACGGCGGTCAAGTTCGACCGTCTGCTCGCGGAAAGCGACGTCATCTCGCTGCACTGCGTGGCGACGCCCCAGACGAAGGGCATGTTCGGCAAAGCGCAGTTTGACGCCATGAAGAACGGCGCGTATTTCATCAACACCAGCCGCGGGGAGCTCGTGGACGAAGCCGCCCTGATCGACGCGCTGAACGCCGGCAAGCTCAAGGGCGCGGCGATCGACGTGACCGCCGTGGAGCCCATCGCGGACGACTGTCCCCTGCTGGACGCGAAGAACCTGCTCATCACGCCGCACATCGCCGGTTCCAGCCTCGACGTGCAGGCGGAGGGCACGCGCATGGTCGTGGAGAGCCTGACGGATTTCCTCGCGGACCGCAAGCCCGCCAACTGCGTGATCTACAGGTGACCGCATGAAAAATATCGGCATCATTCTCGCGGGAGGAATCGGCTCCCGGTTCGGCGGAGACACGCCGAAGCAGTACGTGACCATATTCGGCAAGGAAATGCTCTGGTACTCGGTCGAAGCGTTCCGCAGCGCGAAGCGCGTGGACGATCTGATCATCGTGGTGGACGAGAACCAGATGCGCGAGGGCCGCATCGCACGGGAATACGGCGTCGTCACCGTGCAGGGCGGGGCAACGCGCAACCACTCCTTCAAGAACGCGCTCGACTACATCGCGGCGCACCATCCGGACTGCGAAAAGATCATCGAGAACAACGCGGCCTGCCCGATGATCACATCGGCGCTCATCGATGAATTTCTCGAAAAGCTGGACGATTACGACTACGTCAACGCCTGCTACAAGATCACCGACGCGCTCGGCTCCTACCGGGACCGGGTGGCGGATCGGGAGGACTTCTATCTGATCCAGGCGCCGGACGCGTACCGATTCCCGCTGCTTTATCAATTCTTCGATCCGGCGTCGAAGCTGTGTCACCCGGCGCATCAGCTTCCCCTCTCGGCGAAGGAATACCGCTATTTCGGCTACGACGACAACTACAAGGTCACCTATCCGCACGATCTGCGGATCGTCGAGGTTCTCATGGAACGCCGCGCGGCAGAGCAAAACGACGGCAAATGACCGTCATAATCGACAAATTATCGGAGATTTCTTTGTGCAAATCTCCGATTTTCTTTTTCTATTCGAAAAATCGGTCACAAAACGGCGGCAAACGGAATATAGTAAGTGAGGGATGGAAAAGGAAAGGATGATCAAAATGAAACGGATCGGATCCAGAGCGTTCGCCGCGGCGATGGTCGTCGGCCTGCTGCTGACTGCGGCGTTCGCGGGCACACAGGCGCAGGCGGCGCTGCCGCCTCTCGACGGCGCAGTGGTCGTCACCTGCGGGCCGGTCGGCCGCGACGTGCCGAGCAGACTCGCCGCGGCGCTTCCGTCCGACTGGATCAGCGGCGTCATAAGCGGATACAGCAGAACCTTCACGGGCAAAGACGGCGCGTTCGAATACCGGATAGACGTGCTGCAGCTTGCGGGCGAGGCCGTCGGCAAGACGGACGAGGTCGTGACCGCCGTCTCTCAGGTGCCCGGCGTCGTCAGCGTCGATACGGACGACCTGTCCGCCATTCTGCAGCGCGTTCCGTATACGGTGACCTGCTGGTATGACGCGTCAAGACCCGTCGAACGCGCCGATTTCGGCGACGCGCAAACCCTGGCGGAAACGATCGTGACCTTCGACGCGCTCCCCGAAAAACCGGCCTCGTCGGACGACGCGATCATCAGCCGTCAGTACGCGGTGGTCATTCTCCGGGACAGGACCGCGGACGGCGCGGCGGCGTTTACGCAAGCGCTGCAAGGCGCCAATCGGGAGATCCGTTTTCACAAAAGCATCCCGCGTCAGAGCAGCTACGGCTGGGGCTACAACCTCTGGTACGAAGAAAACGGCATGCTCTGTCAAAAGCAGCTCTTTGAGAGCGCGTACGCGAAGACGATCTATGATCAGGCGCTCGAGACAGCGTACCGCAATTACGAAAAAACGTCATGCGCCGCGATGCAGGGCGGCACGTATCTGACGTGGGCGCTCGACCAGCTGCAGGCGGAACTGATCGCCGATCGATACGCGGACGGGACCGTTTACGCGACGCTCATCCTGCGGGACGTCAAAACGCCCGAAGACTGCAGGAACGCGCTGCGCGAGGCAGGTCTCGAAGACGGGAATATCGTTCATGTCCGGGGACAGGACAACGCGGAGCTCGACGAGCTGTGCCCGGCGGCGCTTGTAAAGTTCCGGCGCGGCGACGAGGAAAAGATCCTGAACCTGATGCGCAGTCCGCTGCTTGCCTGGGCCGCGGTCCCGCTTCCTGAGCGGACTCATGACGAGCCATTCGCGATTGCGTGCGTGGAAGGACAGGGGGTCTTCGGCAAGGTGACCGGTCTGAGCAGCGAAGGCGGCTTTTCCATATATGAATACAACCGGCACGTTACGGCGCGGGACGCGCGGTACATCCTGCGCATGAGCGCGAAGCTTGAAGCCCCGAATCAGGCTTACAAGCTGACGATGATCTCCGCGGACGTCGACATGGACGGCGAGATCACCGCCCGGGACGCGCGGCTCGCCCTGCGGATCAGCGCGAAGCTCGCGCCGGAGATCGATTTCCATACGAATTACGCCTACGAATTCTCAGACGATTTCGCCTGAACCCCGACAGCAAACGACCGGCCTCCCGCGGGAAGCCGGTCAATCTGTTTATACTTATTTGAGCAGCGTTCTGATCTGGCTTTCGTCCGGCTCGCCGCCGGCTTTTTTCGTATTCAGCGCCGCCTGCAGCGCCGTAAAGCGCTTTCGCGTGACGGGATACAGCACGAGGAACAGAATGCTCACGCCGATGAGGATCGCCGGGAACAGGGTGGAGATATTCTCCATGCCGTTCAGAATATGCGGATCCGTCTCGATCTTGAAAAGCGACTCTTTGCCGGCGAGGTCGCCGCTGGCGTCATAGCCGTAGACGCTCAGCAGGTTGCCCGCCAGCAGGATGCCCACCGCCGAGCCGAACTTCTGGATCAGCTGGGGGAACGCGGTGATGGTCGATTCCGAACGCGCGCCGGTGCGGTATTCGTTGATCTCCACCAGATCGTAGCTCATGGAATAGAACAGCGTCCAGAAGGTGCCGATGCCGATGCCCAGCACGACGGGCATGCACACGTTCATGATCGGGAACGCGCCGAGCCGCGCGTCAAGGCCGAAGAGCTTCAGCAGGAGTTCCCCGACGACCGCGGCGCTCAGGAATACGATGCAGGCGAAGCGCCGGTCCTTCACCTTGGCGACCTTTTCGACGATCGGTACAGTGACAGCCATGGCGATGACCATGCAGACGATGAAGATGATGATGCCGGTATCGTAGTCGGTGCCGATGCAGTCGATGACGGCATAGGTGATATTTGACTGGATCATGGAGGAGCCGGCGAGGAAGAAGAACACAAACGCCAGGAAAAACCGCGCGGGCCGCATCTTCAGGATGTCGCGGAACCGTTTCATCGTATCGCCCAGCGAAGCGCTCTCCCCCGCGGAAAGCTGCGTCTTCGGCTTGTAAACGCCCTTGAGACAGCGGGTGCAGATAAAGCCGGCAGCCACGCCGAGCACGCTCATGATGGCGGCCACGACCGCGTAGGATTCACTGCGGAAGCGCGCGCCGAGCAGCGTCGCGACGGTGGGCACCAGCGCCGGCAGGGCGTTGCCCAGACCGACGGCCAGCGCGTTCACAAGGCTCGACGCGGAGCGGATCTCCGTTCGCTCGTCATAGTCGTCCGTCAGCTCCGCGACGACGGCGTAGTACGGGATCGTGTACAGCGTGTAGAACAGCCAGATCAGCATGGACAGGATCGTGTAGAATACGATCTTCATCCACTGACCGGGCAGGCCGGAGCCGATGCTCGTCCACGCGACGATGAATACGAGCCCCAGCGGCACGATGGCCTTGTTCATGATCTTCCGCTTGTCGGCGCCGACGCGGTCGGAGTACGCGCCGATGATCGGATCGGTCACAGCGTCCCAGAGGATCGAAATAAAAATGATGGTCGAGCTGTACCGGGGTTCGATACCCACGATCTCGTTGAGAAATGTGAGATAATAGGTATAGAACATGTTGTAGTACAGCGAATCCGTGAAGATGCCGAACGCGTAGCCCGTGCGTCTGGCCCTGGTCAGTCCTGATTTGCCGGTCATCTCATACACCTCGCTTTGCGGTATAAAAATTATACTCCCCGTGCGGCGGAATTGCAACACGCCGATCCGGTTTTCGTTGTGAAAAATTGCGAAAATGCTATTGCAATATGACGCTTTTTTTATTAAAATATAATCAGTATGGTTTGGAGTTGAAACGAACGAATGCCGGATAAAAACGATTACACGAACGATCTCGTCATCGGCCGCAACGCCGTGCGGGAAGCGCTCAGGGCAGGCCGCGGCGCGGAATGCCTCTATATTCTCCGGGGAGAGCACACCGGTCCGCTCACCCCGATCGCGGCCATGTGCCGCGACGCCTCCATCCCCGTGAAGGAGGTCGACCGGAAAAAGCTCGACTACATGGCCGGTTCCGACAACCATCAGGGCGTGATCCTGGTGGCCGCCGTCAAGGAATACGTCACCGTTGACGAGATCCTGGCATACGCCGAAAGCCGCGGGGAAGCGCCCTTCGTGCTGCTGTGCGACGGCCTGCAGGATCCGCACAACCTCGGCGCGGTCATCCGCTCGGCGGAGGCGGCCGGCGCGCACGGGGTCATCATCCCGGAGCGCCGCAGCGTCGGTCTGGGCCGCACTGTGGCGAAATCCGCCGCCGGCGCGCTCGAATACATGCGCGTGGCGCGCGTGACCAATCTGAACGACTGCATCGCCCGGCTCAAGGACGCCGGGCTCTGGATCTATGCCGCGGACATGGACGGAACGCCCTATGACGAGACGGATCTGTCCGGCCCCGTGGCCATTATCGTGGGCGCTGAGGGCAGCGGCGTATCCCGCCTGGTGCGGAAAAACGCCGACGCCGTCGTGTCCATCCCCATGGCGGGACAGATCAACTCGCTGAACGCATCCGTAGCGGCCGGGATCCTGCTGTTTGAGGCGGCCCGCCGCAGACGCACCGGGAGGTGAACCATGGCTGAGATCAAGGTCGGCTCGACCCGACCGCCCGAGGACGGCGCTTCGCTCGACGACGTCGCCAGACACGCGCTGACGCTGTCCGACAAACGCATCAAGCAGGGCATCCGCAAGGCAAAGATCAAAGACGCGCAGCAGGGCGTGCGCGCCACGCCCAGGACCGACGATCAGATCGATCCGTACATGACTGTCAATGAGACGCGCGAGCACAATATCATCACAGGCCGGACGGGGATCTTCGGCATCGACGAATCCGAGATGATCCCCGGCTCAGGCGACTACCTGTCGCGGTTCGAGCCCCAGCCGGAGCTGGAG
>ONWP01000232.1 GCA_900321595.1 uncultured Eubacteriales bacterium | reverse complement strand
GATGGTGAGTGCGCGCTGGGCATCCTCAAGCGACAGAGAGGAGACAAAGATGGTGCCGTCCTCTTCCACGTCGATCTTGCAGTTGCACTCGGCGCAGATCTTCTGGATGACCTTGCCCTGCTTACCGATGACGTCGCCGATCTTGTCCACGTCGATCTTTGTGATGAGCAGCTTGGGCGCGTACTTGCTCAGCTCCTTGCGCGGCTCCGCGATGACGGGCAGCATGACCTCGTCCAGGATGTAGTTGCGGGCCTTGTGGGTCTTCGCGAGGGCTTCCTTGATGATGGCGGGCGTCAGGCCGTGGATCTTCAGGTCCATCTGGATGGCGGTGATGCCCTTCTTGGTGCCGGCGACCTTGAAGTCCATGTCGCCGAAGAAGTCCTCGAGGCCCTGAATGTCGACCATGGTGTCGAAGGAGCCGTCGTCGCGGGTGATCAGACCGCAGCTGATGCCGGCCACGGGCGCCTTGATCGGCACGCCGGCAGCCATCAGCGCGAGGGTCGAACCGCAGACGGACGCCTGGCTGGTGGAACCGTTGGAGGAGAGCACCTCGCTCACCAGACGGATCGTGTAGGGGAACTCCTCGATGGAGGGGATGACGGGCAGGAGCGCTCTTTCCGCGAGGGCGCCGTGGCCGATCTCACGACGGCCGGGGCCGCGGGAGGGACGGGTCTCGCCCACGGAGTAGCTGGGGAAATTGTAATGGTGGATGTACCGCTTGGAATCCTCTTCGTCCAGACCGTCGAGCATCTGGGCGTCTCTGGCGGTGCCCAGCGTGACGGTGGTGAGGACCTGCGTCTGGCCTCTGGTGAACATGCCGGAGCCGTGGACGCGGTCGAGCAGATCGACCTGCGCGTTCAGCGGACGGATGTCGTCCATGCCTCTGCCGTCGACGCGCTTGTGCTCGTCGATCAGCCAGCGGCGCACGATCATCTTCTGCAGCTTGTACATGCAGTCGTCGATCTTGCCGCACTCCTCGGGGAACTTCTCGTCCAGCTCGGCGTGTACGCGCTCGTAGATGGGCTTGAGCGCCTCGTCGCGGATGCGTTTGTCGTCGGTGTCCAGCGCGACCATGACGTCGGCCTCGGCGATCTCGCGCACGGCCTCGAACAGCTCGTGGCTGGGATCGTTGGACTCGAAGGGGATCTTTTCCTTGCCGATCTCGGCCTGAATGCCCTTGATGAACTCAACGATCTCCTGATTGACCTTGTGGCCGTACATGATGCCGTCGAACATGACCTCGTCGCTGACCTCGTTCGCGCCGGCCTCGATCATGGCGACCAGATCGGCGGTGGAGGCGACGGTGACGGCCATCTGAGACTTCTCACGCTGCTCGGCGGTGGGGTTGATGACGTACTCGCCGTCCACGTAGCCCACGCTCACGCCGCTGATGGGGCCGTCCCAGGGGATCTGGGAGATGCTGATGGCGATGGAGACGCCGATCATGGCCGTGATCTCGGGAGAGCAGTCGGGGTCGACGCTCATGACGGTGGCCACGACCGCGACGTCGTTGCGCATGTCCTTGGGGAACAGGGGACGGATGGGGCGGTCGATCACGCGGGAGGCGAGGATCGCCTTCTCGCTGGGTCTGGCCTCGCGGCGCTGGAAGGAGCCGGGGATCTTGCCCACGCTGTAGAGCTTCTCCTCAAAGTCCACGCTCAGGGGGAAGAAGTCCACGCCCTCTCTGGGGGTCTGGCTCATGGTGACGTTGACCAGCACGTTCGTCTCGCCGTAGCGGATCATGCAGGAACCGCTGGACAGCTGGCTCATCATACCGGTCTCGACCTTCAGCGGTCTGCCGGCGAGCGTCGTTTCAAACACTCTGTAGTTTTCAAACATTTACAAAACTCCTTTGTTGTATTTTCAGGAGCTTCGCGCCGCCGGAAATGTACAAATCGCCGGGCGCAAACAAAGCTTGCGGCCGCTGATTCGTACAATGCCGGGCACACGCGCAAAAGCCCCTTATCAACGGGATAAAGGCAGCTCCCGCCGGGGGAACTGCCTTTTCATGAACCGATTACTTACGCAGGCCGAGCTTCTCAACGATCGCGCGGTAACGCTCGATGTCGTTCTTCTGCAGGTAGGCCAGCAGGTTTCTTCTGCGGCCGACCATCTTGTGCAGTCCGCGGCGGGAGTGATGATCCTTCTTGTGGATCTTCAGATGCTCGGTCAGGTCGTTGATGCGCTTGGTCAGCACAGCGATCTGGACTTCGGGGGAACCCGTGTCGCCTTCGTGTGTGGCGTACTGGGCCATGATTTCGGTTTTTTCGGCTTGTGTCATTGCATTTCACCTCTTTATAATATTCGCAAGGCTCTCAGCGCAGGGTCAGGTGAACACCGGCGAGGCCGGTCGATGCCGGGCGCCGTGAGTCAAGCAACGATTATTCTAACACAGATTTCCCGCCTTGTCAATCCAAAAACAAGAGTCCGCTTGCTTTTTTTTGATTCCGTGCTATACTGTTATGCGGACGCGCGTCACAAAATGTTCATCAGAAGTCGGTATATTAATTCATACTGAACTGATATGATTTATGGTAATTATGACGCGGGAGGTTTTGTGTATGCGTGAAAAGAGTGCGAAGGGCAAACGAGGGTCTGTTTTCACCGTGGTGTACGCGGCTGTTTTCGCCGCGCTGATCGCGGTGCTGACCATGTTCCCGAAGATCCCGATCCCCGGCACGGCCGAAGGGTATGTGCACCTGGGCGATACGGCGGTCTATCTGGCGGCGTGCGCGCTGCCGCTGCCCTGGGCCGCGGTAAGCGCCGGCGTGGGCGGCGCGATGGCCGATCTCCTGCTCGGCGGTGCGGCATGGGCGCCTTGGACGTTCTTTATCAAAGCCGCCATGACGCTGTTTTTTACGTCGAAGAAGCCGCAGCTGCTGTGCCGGCGAAACGCGGTCGCGCCGGCCGGTGCGCTTCTGGTCAACGTGGGCGGCTATTTCGTCGCGGAATGGGTCATGTACGGCATGGGCGGCGCGATCTCGGCCGTGATCTGGAATGTGGCGCAGTCGGGCGCGTCTATGGCCGTTTTCCTGGCGCTGGCGGCGGCGCTGGACCGGGTGGAGCTCAAACGGCGGCTTGACCGCAATAACTAACAAATTCGGTTGACGGAGTGGAAAACCAAATGATGCAGATCGTTTACGATTACGGAGACAAGGTCTATCTGAATATCACGAACCGGTGTCCGTGCGCCTGCGACTTCTGTGTGCGCAGGAACACGGACGACATGGGCACGGGCGAGAGCCTGTGGCTCGATCACCAGCCGGATTTCGCCGAGGTGAAGGCCG
This sequence comes from uncultured Eubacteriales bacterium, assembly GCA_900321595.1. Lineage (GTDB taxonomy): Bacteria > Bacillota > Clostridia > Oscillospirales > Acutalibacteraceae > UBA1081. The sequence continues at coordinate 3,381 of ONWP01000232.1, read as the reverse complement.
CGGTCGACCGGCACGGGATCGCGCCGGGACAGGAGGTCGTCTTCTGCGGGTTCGGCGAGCCGACGGAGGCGCTGGACCTGCTGCTCGAAACGGCGCGCTATCTGAAGAAGACCGTGCCGGGCGTGCGCGTCCGCGTCAACACGAACGGGCTGTCCGATCTCATCAACGGGGAGACCGGCACGGCAAAGAAACTGGCCGGCCTCGTGGACAAGGTCTCTATCAGTCTGAACGCGTCCAACGCGCGGGATTACTGCGCGATCGTGCATCCGAAGTTCGGGGAGCGGTCGTTTGAAGCGATGCTGTCCTTTGCCGAGGACTGCCGCGGCGTGATCCCGCAGGTCACGCTCAGCGTCGTGGACGTGATCGGCGAACAGGAGGTCGAGGCCTGCCGGAAGCTGTGCGCCGCGCGCGGCCTGACGCTGCGGGTGCGCAAGTATATCGCGTAAGATCGTCTTTTCGTCACTGAGATTGCCGTCACGGAGGAGGTCGCTGCATTGAAAGAGTTCTTTTCGGCGGAAAAGCTGTCCGAGCTGCCGCGGTACAAACGCAGCGCGAAGGCGACTGTTATATTCTTCGCCGTTCTGACGATCGCCGCGCTGATCTGCACAATGAGCATTTCATATCTGAACGTCCCGACCTGCGACGACATGACGTTCGGCACGGCTGGTATCCACAGCATTCAAACGGCGTTTTCAAGCGCGCTGCGTCAGGGCAACGGAAGGCTTCTCGGAAATCTGCTCGGGTTCCTGGTTGAATACCGGACGCTTATGACCGCGGGGCGGGCGGTCGTCTGGACGGGGATCATCGTGCTGTCGGTCTGTTTCGCGCAGACGGAATCCCTGTTCCTCAACTGCCTGATCGCGGCGGTTCTGATCTTTCCCGGCGACGATCTCTTCGCGCAGAATTACAACTGGAACGCGGGCTTCTGGAATTATACCGCGCCTGTCTTTGTGCTGATGCTCGCGCTGATCCTGACGGATCGCTCCTGCAAAATGCGGCGTCGGGGCATGCTTTTGTTCCTGCCCGCGTGCGTGCTGGCGCTGGCAGGGCAGTTCTTTTCGGAGAACACCTGCGTCGCCTTTCTCGGGCTTACGGCGGCGCTGTGCGTCCTGCACCGGAAGGACAGGCGCGCGCTGACCCGGTATCTCGCGCTGCTTGCGGTCGGGGCGGCCGGCGCGGTCGTGATGTATACCTTCCCGCACGTTTTCGGCTTTGCCGAAACGATCGAAGGGTACAGGCGGACCGCTTTTTCGGCCGGAACGTTCAGCGCAGTGCTGACCTCCAGCGGACGCGTGATCGTCCGGTCGTTCTGCAGGTATTCGATCCTGCTGATCCCGCTTTCCGCCGCGATGCTGATCCAGCTGAAGGATCTGCGCGAACAGGGCGCCTTCCGCAGGACGGCGGCGCTGCTTCGCTTTGTCTTCGCCGCGGTCCCGGTGTTCAGCGTCATCTACAATCTTACCTATAAATACGGCATGAGCTTTCCCCGATGGTATCTGCGGTTCGGGCTCGACGCCGTGTTTTTCGCGTATATGGCGGCGGTCTTCGCCGTCGTGATCGCGTCGGTCAGACGGAACGGATTTGACCTGAAGACCGCCTTGTTTATCGGCGCAGTCGCGGCGGTCGCGCCGCTGTTTGTCGTCTCGCCGATCGGCGCGCGGACATTTTATATCCCGTATCTGCTGCTGTTCCTGTATGCGGTCCTGGTGATCCGCGACTCGTCGCTGGTCAAAACGCTGGAACGCCCGGCAGCGGTCGCCGCCGGCTTTGCGCTGGCGCTCAGCTGCGTCTGTCTGCTGAACTTCGCGCTGCGGGACAACCGGTACGTGTACAGCGCGCGGCTGCGGGCGCTCGAGGCCGCGATGCAGTCGCAGTCGGAGACGATCGAGCTGCCGAAGCTGCCGAATGACAACCTCGCGCAGGAGGATACGAACCGAACCGCGTGGCAGATTTTTTTGAAAAGCAACTACGGCGAGGAACGCGAGATCCTGTTCCTGCCGTGGGATGAGTGGAAACAGCGAAATTAGCGTATTGCGCGGCATTTCGTTCCCGAAAACGGACATTTCGTTCCCGGAGCACTGATTCCGGGAGCGTTTTCTCTGAAAAACCCGTAGATCCGCCGGATCACCGCGCGTTTATTCTTGATTTCACACTGCGGAACATGTATAATGATCATGAGGTGTTATATATGATGTATCCGTTTTTGCAAACCGCAGACGGGACGGAGATCGTCCATTCGGAAATGCGTCCGGATGGCAGCGTCAAGGTCTATGTAGAAAAACCGGACGCGCTTGACGGGTTTCACAACGCGGTGTGTCTGCTGCCGGATTATCGCTGGGAAACGATAAACGGGTTTTCAGACGCGGAGATCGCAGATTATCAGGCGATGATCGCGTCCGTTGCGCATCTGATCATGGCATTCGCCCGACAGGGAGGATTTGAGCATGCCGCAGATTTTTAAGATCGGCGGGTACTGGGTCTATTTTTGGGCAAACGAGAGCGCGCCGCTGGAACCGATCCACGTCCACATATCGGAGGGGACACCTGCTGCCGGCGCGACAAAGGTTTGGATCACGCGCACCGGGCATTGTCTGCTGTGTCACAATCATTCCGGGATCCCGTCGACTGCGCTGCGGAATATCATGCGGATCATTGAAGCGCGCAGCAGCGAAGTGATTCAGAAATGGTGTGATTTTTTCGGCGAGATCACTTATTTTTGCTGACGCAGAATTCGTCCCGATGCGTTTTGTCGGTCGAAATCCGCATTTCGTACCCGAAAGCGGACATTTCGTTCCCGGAGCGTTGCGTTCCGGGATTTAGTTTGTTATAATAATTGAGCAAAGATAACGCCAAAGGAGAGCGGTTAATATGTATGAAAAGAAAGGCAGATTCCTGATCGCGATCGGTGTGTTTGTCTGTCTCGCGGGTTCCGTTTCGTCCTTTATCCTGGGACACGTGTTTGAAACTATGCGAGGGGGATATTATATTCGATACGAATACAACTGGCCGCTCGCCATTGGCGGAGCTGTTGCCAGCATCCTTTTCGGTATCTTATATATAGCGCTTGGCGAAATTCGGAATCATCAGTGTAAGTTGGAGCATTTGATCACGAATGGCTCCCTGAAAGCACCGGAGAAGGTTTCTGCTGATTCCGACGACATTCCCGCGATCTGACAGGAGTTTGTCATGGATAATCGATATCAGAGACTGTTTATCGCCGCGCCCGACCAGATAGCGGCGGGGTGTCCGGCCGCGCTGAGCGCCGGGGCGATCACGCGGGACGCGCAGACGGGCCGCGTTTTCGCGCAGCTGCGGGTGCGGAATCTGGCGGAAAAGCCGCTCAAGGGCGCGAAGGTGACGCTGCAGCCCTTCGACACGGTC
>ONWP01000231.1 GCA_900321595.1 uncultured Eubacteriales bacterium | reverse complement strand
CGGACGGCTTCCTCGCCAAGGCCCCGGACGGCGGGAGCGTAAGCCTCGCCGAAAACGCGATCTCCTTCCGCGACGAAAAAGGCGCGCCCCGGCGGCAGCTCACGCGCGTCGGACGCGGACGGGAGAAGACCGTTATCGCGCTGCGGGCCGACCCCGGGGAGCATTTCTACGGCACGGGCGAACGGTTCGACAGCGTGGAGCGCCGCGGGAAGCGGGTGCGCGTCTACGCCGTCGACCGCTGGTGCCGCACCCGGGGCAACAGCTATATCCCGATCCCCTTCCTGCTGTCCTCGAACTGCAGCGCGATCTTCCTCAACCGCTTTGAGCGCTCGGAGATCGACGCGTGCCGCGGGTCGAAGGACGAGATCAGGCTCGAGCAGCGGTACGCGCCTCTTGATCTGTATATTTTTATCGCGGATTCGCCGGGAGCGATCCTGACGCGGTATTCGCGCCTCACCGGCTTCGCGCCGATGCCGCCGTCGTGGGCGTTCGGCACGCTGGTCTGCCGCTATCACCCGGAATTCGGGACGAAGGAGGGCGTCTGCGCCATGGCGCGGGCCATGGAGGAAAACGGCTTCCCGTGGGAGGCGGTCATCCTCGAGGGCTTTCCCGCCTTCCGCCCGGAGCGCCGGGACGAGCTGCGCGAGATCAGCCGGACGCTGCACGCGAAGGGCAGACACGTACTGGTCTACGAGCCGTGCGGCCGCTTCCCCGAGGAGAGCGCCGCCGCGTTCGGCCTGACCGACGATATCGCGGTGTCCTCAGACGCGGGCGTAAACTTACGCGAAACGAATTCCTACAACAGACTCGACCACGGCGGCCGCAAACGGATGCGATGCGTCGACCTGACGAGCGAAAAGGGCCGCCGGGGCTGGTACGCGTTCTGGGACGCGCTGGTCCGGGATATCGGGATCGACGGCGCGAAGATCGATTTCTGCGAGCAGTTCCCCGACCGGGAAAACGTGCGCTTCGCCGACGGCAGAGACCCCATGGCGGCGCACCACTGGTATCCGACGCTCTACAACGCGCTGCGCCTTCGCCACTTCAGCGAGCGCCCGGACGGCGGACTCGTCTTCTCCCGCGGGGGCGGGATCGGCGCGCAGCGGTATCCCTTCGTCTGGGCGGGCGATCAGCGGCGGGAGTTCTTTTTCCTGCGGCCCGTGCTGAACGCCGCGCTGTCGCTGGGGCTTTCCGGCGTGCCCTTCGTCAGCTGGGACATGGCGGGCTACCGCCCCGCGTACCGTCCGTACGACCGCCTGCACGAATCGGACGTCTTCCTGCGCGGCCTCGCGATCGCAGCGTTTTCGCCCTGCATCCAGACCCACGGCAGCGTCAGGCGCCCCTACGATTTCGATGAGAAAACAAAAGCGCTCTACCGCGCCTACGCCCGGCTGCACGACTGTCTGCGGCCGTATCTGCTCGAGCAGGCCGAGGTCGCGTGCAAAACCGGCATGCCGCTGATGCGGCACCTGTTCCTTTACGACTGCCGGGACGCGCGCGCCTGCGGGACCCGCGACGAATACATGCTCGGCTGCGGGCTGCTCGCCGCGCCGGTCCTCACCCGGAAAAACACCCGGACGATCTATCTGCCGGAGGGACGCTGGACGCAGGTTTTCACCCGCGAGACCTTCGACGGGCCGTGCGAGATCAAAAACGCGCGCGTCCCGGTCGGCGCCGTCCCGGTCTTCCGGCTCGAGGGCGCGCCCACCGAAACGCTGGACGCCTGCCTCACCGACGCCGCGCCGTACATCGACGAGATCAACCGCCTGTCTTCGAAACCGTCAGCGCACAGCCGCGCCGCTTCTTTATGAGCATTTTATGCCTCAGTCCGGTTGAAAGCCTCCGTTTTTCGGTGATATTGCACCAAACCGAAAAACCTTGCCCGGATGCGTTGACTATTCCGGATCAAAATGTTAAAATAATAAGAGTGGACTTTAACGGAATGCATGATACCCGGCGTTTCAGCATCCGAACTCTATTATTCGCTATATTTCGGGAGGGGTCATCCTTATGAACAAGTATAAAGTCGGCATCATCGGCGCGACCGGTATGGTCGGTCAGCGCTTCATTACGCTCCTTGCGGAGCATCCGTGGTTTGAGATCCGGGTGCTCGCCGCCAGCGGCCGCAGCGCGGGCAAGCCCTACGCCGAAGCCATCGGCTCCCGCTGGGTCATGAAGACCGAAATGCCCGAGGCCGTAAAGAACATCGTCGTGTCGGACGCCGCCGACGTGGCGGCCGTCGCGTCGCAGGTCGATTTCGTCTTCTGCGCCGTCAATATGGAAAAGGACGCCATCAAGGCGCTCGAGGAGGCGTACGCGAAGGCCGAGTGCCCCGTCATCTCCAACAATTCGGCGAACCGCTTCACCCCGGACGTGCCCATGATCATCCCCGAGATCAACGCCGATCACCTGGCGGTCATCGAGTCGCAGAAAAAGCGGCTGGGCACAAAGCGCGGTTTTATCGCGGTCAAATCCAACTGCTCCATCCAGTCCTACGTCCCGGCGCTGTACCCGCTGGATAAAAAGTTCGGCGTGAAGGACGCGCTGGTTTGCACCTACCAGGCGATCTCCGGCGCGGGCAAGACCTTTGAACGCTGGCCGGAGATGGTGGACAACGTCATCCCCTACATCGGCGGCGAAGACGAGAAGAGCGAAAAGGAGCCGCTGAAGGTCTGGGGCAAGGTCGAGGACGGCGTGATCAAGCCGGCGGACGCCCCCAACATCACGGCGCAGTGCGTGCGCGTGCCCGTCAGCGACGGACATCTGGCGGTCTGCTTCGTCCGCTTCGAGAAGAAGCCCGCGCGCGAGGAGATCCTCGAGACCTGGAGAAGCTTCTCCGGCGAACCGCAGGCGCTCGAGCTGCCGCACGCGCCCAAACAGTTCCTGCACGTGTTTGAGGAGGCCGGACAGCCGGCGACGAAGGACACGCGGACGCTCGAGGGCGGCATGGCCGTCTCGGTGGGCGGTCTCAAGGAAGACAGCCAGTACGACTACCGCTTCATCGGCGTTTCCCACAACACGCTGCGCGGCGCGGCCGGCGGAGCCGTCCTGCTCGCGGAGCTGCTTTGCGCCAAGGGCTATATCGATCACAGATAAGGAGAGAGAACGATGGGTAAGAAAGTCATTTTCCGGGGTTCCG
>ONWP01000304.1 GCA_900321595.1 uncultured Eubacteriales bacterium | reverse complement strand
CTTTCAATTTTCTGTGTTCAGTTTATCACGCCGCGCGGAAAGTCCGCAAGCCCCCACAGGGGTTGTCTGTTTGCGCGATCACAAAAAACGCGCCGGGCGGTGTGCGCCGGCGCTGTCTGATCAAAGTCTGGCTAAGCGAAGAGCGCCCGAGCCGCGGCGAGGCTTTCCTCCGGCGGCAGGATCGGACGATATTCCAGACCGCAAGCGCCGGTGTAGCCGGCCCGGTCGACCGCGGCAAAAATGTTCCGGTAGTCGTTCTCCCCGAACTGCAGCTCGTTCCGGCCGGGATGTCCCGCGGCGTGCAGATGCGCGATGCAGTCCAGATTCCGCGTGATATTCGGGATGATATTGCCCTCGGAGATCTGCTGATGGTAGATATCGAAAACGACCTTGACGTGCGGGCTGTCCGCTTCGCGCACGATGTCGAACGCTTCGTCAGACGCGGTCAGGTAATAGCCCGGGTGATCGACCTTTGTGTTGAGCGGTTCGATCATGACCGTCACGCCCGCGTCGGCGAGGATCTGCGCGCCTGCCCTGAGCCCGTCGACGACGGATCGATGCTGAAGCGCTCTCGGCGCGCCGGTGTCGGGGCCGACCTGCGTGATCAGCTTGCGGACGCCCAGCTTGACGGCCGCCTCGCAGCTCTCCTTCAGGCCGTCCAGCCAGGCGCCGCGGCAGTCGGGATCCGTCAGCCTGAAATCGGTCGTACACATGCTCAGAAGCGTCACGTCCGCGTCGGCGAGGGCGGCCGCCGCCTTCGGCAGGTCGAGCTGCTTCCAGTCATAGATCTCAGCGTATCGGTAGCCCAGCGCGCCGATCTTTTTGACGGCCGCTTCAAAGGGCAGATCGCCGAAAAAGCACGGGATCGGCACACATAGTTTCATCGTTCTGTCCTTTCAGGTTTTTATTCCAGATTGCGTTCCAGATGCACCAGGAAGTCCTGGATGTTGGTCACGAGGCCCTTGACCGAAAGGGAGCCGCGGTCGTGCAGCTTGTTGACGGCGAACTCCGAGATGTCCACGGAATAGATGTAGACCGGGCGGATCGCGCCGTCCGTTTCGCAGTAGGCCGGCGTCATATTGCCGGTGGCGATGGTGTGCAGCTGCGTGGCGAGGCAGATCACGGTCGTTGCCTTGCGCGTGTGCGCGCGCATGGCGTCCTGGGAGTCGTAGACGTTCGCGATGACCTCCGGCAGCGGGCCGTCGTCGCGGATGGAGCCGGCGAGCACGAAGGGGACGTTCCCGCTGATGAGCGCGTGCATGACGCCGTTGTCCAGCCGGTACTGCGTCAGGAACTTTTCAATAGAACCGGCCTTTCGCACGAGGTTGATGGTGTGCAGGTGGTGGTAGTGGCCGTTCTCAACCAGGCGCTTCGTGTAGATGTCCTGCCCGAGCCCGGTGTGGAACAGCGCGGCCTCCAGATCATGCGTCGCCAGCGCGTTGCCCGCGAAGAGGCAGTGACAGTAGCCCTTGCGGATCAGGCTCGCCATGGCGCTGCGGCTGTCGTTGTCGAAGACGCAGGCGGGGCCGAGCACCCAGACAATATACCCGTGGTCCCGGTCGTGGCGCAGGATGTCGTACAGCTGGTCGTATTCGCGGGAGAATGACGTCTCCCGGGACTGTCCCGTGCGGAAGGCGAACGCGGACGAGCCGTTTTTCGCCTCCGGCAGCTCGAAGCAGTCCGCGTGGACGTATACGCCTGTCGAGCCGTCGTCCCGCCGTCCGACAACGACGCGGTCGCCCGCCTTCACACGGCGCGGTTCGGTCACGACAGGTTCGCCGCCGCGGATCACGACAGCGCAGTCCATGCGGCTCTGCCGCAGCATCTTCCAGACGCCGCCGATCTTGAAATACTCGGGATAGATCGTCGTCGCGTAAAACTGCTCCGGCAGAAAACCGTCGCCGGCGGGTTCCGTCGCCGCGTCCGGCGCGGATACGAACGGCTCGCCGGTAAAATCGGGTTCGATAAATCTCGGAAACTGCATAGCGTCCATTCCTCTCCTTCAGATACTATAAGTATACCATATCCCGCACGCGCTTGCAACCCGGCGGCAAAAAACCGCGCGGCGCAAAAAGAGGTGGATTCTTTTTTCGCGATATGATATAATACGGGCGAAATAATGACAAAGGAGGCGTTCCGATGAAGCTTGCGAAACGGCTCGGACTGCCCGGCGCGGTCCGGGGAACGATCTCAGGGCTGGCGTCCGTCCTGCTGGCGGCGGGCGCGCCCTTCGGGCTCTTCACGACGCGGGAACGGGCGGACGCGTTCATGCTGCCGGGGGACGAGAAGTTCTCCTCCGACCCGGGAACCGGGTGGACGGCGGGCTTCGCGAAGGCGGTCCTCACTCCGGACGACGCGGGAAAGAAGACGTACTGGCTCGCGGGCTATCAGGCGAACAACCCGGCGCGCGGCGTGCTCGACGACATGTACGCGCGGGCGATCTACCTCGACGACAACACCGGGCGCGGGGGCGTCGTCCTGTGCGCGGTCGACTGCGTGGGGCTGAGTCGTCGCGACGTGAACGAGATCCGCGAAAAAGTCATCGGGAGCGGCCGGATCCCCGGCGTCAGGTCGATCCTCATCTGCTCGACGCACACCCATTCCGCCGTCGACACGCAGGGACTTTGGGGCCCCTCGATCGTCCGTGACGGCAAGGACAAGGCCTTCCAGAACCGGCTGAAGGAGCGGACCGCCGGCGCGATCGTCGCGTCCTACGAAGCGCGAAAGGACGGGCGGTTGTTCCTGGGGACCGCGGATGTCGGCGACATGCTCGCCGACATCCGGACGCCGGTCGAATTCGACCCGGCGCTGACGCGCCTGCGCTTTCAGCCGTCGGACGGCAGCCCCGGCGTATACGTCGTCCACATGGGCTGTCACCCGGAGCTCCTCGGCAGCCACACGACGCGCATCAGCGCGGACTTTCCCGCCTATATGGGCCGGGAGCTCGCATCGCGGACGGGCGCGGACTTCCTCTTCCTCAACGGCGCGATCGGCGGGCAGATCTCCGCTTTCGGGATCCGGAGCATCCACCGGGACCCCGACGGCGACTGCGAGCGCTTTATGAAGGATTTCGGCAGACGTGTCGCCGAACGCGTCCTCGCGGTCGAAAACGAGCGGGAGGCCGCGCCTTTGGTCAATGTGCGGTCACAGGGCGTCCGTCTCGAAGGCGAGAACCCCGTATTCCGGCTCGGGAAGCTCCTCGGGGTCGTGAACAACGATCTCGAAAAGATCCCCCGCCGGTTGAAGACGTACGTCCTGACCGAGGTCTCCTACATGGAGCTGGGCGACCGGCAGCTCGGGCTGTTCATGCTCCCCGGCGAGATCTACTACGAGTTCTACAGCGGGAGATTCATGGACGCCGCCTCGTCCGCGAACGGCTTCGCGGCGGATTACAAGCCGTTTTCGCACATGACGGACTGCGAGCGCGGGCTCATCGTCGGACTGTGCTGCGACGCACTGGGGTACATCATCCCCGACAACGACTATTATCTCCACGCATGGCTCGGCCACCTTGAGACTGCCCGGGACCGATTCGACCGGTCGCACTACGAGGAGACGAACTCCGTCGGACGAAACGAGGCGCGCGCCCTCGTCGACGCGATGGACGCGCTGACGAAATCCGTGCGGTGAACGGGAAGCGAAAACGCCGGAGGGGCTCCCCTTCCGGCGTTATTTTTGATCGTTTTCCGTCACAGGCCGACCGCGCGTCTGACAAACTCGACCGCCAGTCGGAAGAAGCGGAGCAGCGCGTACAAGGGGATCGCTCAGATCAGGAGCTTT
>ONWP01000230.1 GCA_900321595.1 uncultured Eubacteriales bacterium | reverse complement strand
TGTCGCCGGTGCGGTTCGCGGCGGAAGCCGTCAGCGTGCCGAGCCCGATCGCGCCGAAGCATATGACAAGCGCGAGCAGGAGCGACAAAAGCCTGCGTCCGTAAGCGTGGCCGATTCTTGTTTTCATGGATTATCAGCTCCTTTTTATGCTTAATTCCATTATAGCAGACATTGCTGTCAATTGCAATCGACCGGCGCAAACGATCTTCGATTCCGCAAAAAAAGGAGCCGCGCCGAACGGCACAGCTCCGTATCCTTTTTTCGATCCGGGATCTCGCGTCGGATCAGAGAATGATCTCGCCCTCGGTCGCGCCGCCGCAGGCGTTCGCTTCGTCCGTATCGATATGGCAGGCCAGCGAGAAGTTCTCGTTCACGCGCACGACCACGTCGCCGAAGGTCAGGCTTCTGTCGGCCGATTCGACCTTCAGGGAGACGATCTGACTGTCCTTCACGCCGAAGTGCTCCGCGTCGGCGGGGGTCATGTGGATGTGACGCTTCGCGACGATCACGCCCTCCTCGAGCTCGACCTCACCGCAGGGGCCGACGAGCTTGCACTTGCCGGAGCCGGCCACGTCGCCGGACTCGCGCACAGGCGCGGCAACGCCGATGGCGCGGGCGTCGGTCGCGCTGAGCTCGACCTGCGTCGCCTTGCGGATGGGTCCTAAAATGGAGACCTTCGGCAGCTGGCCCTTTTCGCCGATGACCGCCACCTTCTCATTCGTCGCGAACTGACCGGGCTGGCTGAGCCACTTCTTGTTGGACAGCTCAAAGCCCTCGCCGAACAGGATGTCCAGATGCTCTCTGGTCACGTGCAGATGACGGGCGCTGGTCTCCACCAATATCTTTTCCATGGGTATCAATCCTTCCATATTTTGTCGTTTCGATTATACTCCCGACCGGCGCGAAATGCAACCGTTTCGGACAAATTTACGGCTGCGGCGTGACGGGCTTCGCCTCGCTCATATGCTCAAACGAGATGAAGTTGTTCCGCGCGGCGTACGCCCAACGCATCCCGAAGGCATGGCACCCGTCGCAGGGGACGAAGAGCTGTCCCTGAGCGCCCCGTTTGACCGGGCCGGGCAGGAAGAGGTCGCCGTCGCTCGTCTGCGCCGTCGTGCGGCCCTCGCGGAAGGTGGCGGATTTGCCGTAGACCTCCAGCGTCATGCCGCCGGGGAACTTCTCGACCGAACCGCCGATGTAGCCCACCAGCACGCCCAGCGGCGCGTACCAGACGCCGTTCTGACAGAAGCAGGCCTTCCCCGCGGCGCACAGGCCGGGATCGGCGCCCTTGAAGAGCATCCGCGTGCGCCCGGGGCCGTAGATCGGCGGCAGCGCCGTCGGCGTGATCGCGTCGCGTCCCTTGTCGATGACGCATCTGTCCACGATCCTGCCGTCGGAGAGCACGCTCGTAAGCGTGAGCCGGTCCCCGTCGACCTCGGCGACGCAGGCCATGGACTTTTTCTCCTCATGCGGGTAGAACGCGCAGTGCCAGACCTTCGGCAGCGCGTAGGTGCCGGGCGGGTTTTCGCCGGAATTGCCCAGCGTGTAGAAGACTGTTCCCTCGCTGGGACGGTCGTACAGGCTCTCGTCGCGCATCGGAAAGCTTCTTGCGAAGCCGTGCTCATGCCCGCCGAACAGCACATCCAGCTTTTCCATGGACGGGCGCATCATGGGGTACGCGTCGTAGTTCTGGCAGTCGGAGCCGGCGTAGCAGATGGGAAAGTGATACGTCCCCAGCTTCCACGTGCTTGAGCAGCGCTCCAGATCCTTGCGCAGCCAGTCGTTGACCAGCACAGGCTCGTTGACGCCCAGCACGGCGACGTGGACGTTTCCGTAATCAAAGGTGTAGTTTTCCGTCTCCCAGCCCTGGGGCCCGTTGAAGGGATACGCACCGCGGAACTGTCCGTTGAAAAACTCGCAGGGCTCGGCGTAGTAGCCGCCCTCATGGGTGTCGTAGTTGCGGAAGCCCCGGTTGTCGTGGTTGCCGACGGTCATCATGAAAGGAATCGACTCCGCGATGCCCGCGAGCCCGGAAAACAGACCGTTCCACTGCACCTCATGCTGACCGCAGTCCGTATTGTCGCCGCCGGTCAGGATGAAGGCTGTGTCCGGGTGCTGCGCCAGCAGTCCCGCCAGAAAGTCGTGAAACACGGTGTAATCCGGTTTTTCATGCGGCTCGCCCTGCTGCTGATCGGAGACGAGGATGAACTTGCACTTCGTCGCGTGTTCCGGCGCGGTGCGGAACGAAAACGGTCCCGCGCGGTGCGCGTCGTCGCCGCAGGTGTATTCATAGTCCGTTTCCGGCGTCAGCTCCGCCGGATGCGCCCACCACATGCGGCTGCGGTCGATGTCGGAGATAAAGGGCCGCGTTTCGGCCTCGGCGCGCAGCCAGGCGTCATCGCCCTTCTCGCGGTAAAGCACGTAGCCGGCTTCGGTCTCCTCCCACGTGCGCCAGGTGATCGCCATGGTATGCGCGGGATCGCCGTTGATGGAGAGCAGGATATGATCCGGCGCCGGGCCGGATCCGCGGACAGGTTTCTGCGTAGTCATCTCAGTTTCCTCCCAGGCGCAGCGTGATGGCGGCGCCCCCGAAATCGAGCTGCGTCAGCTTCACGCCGGCAGCCGTCAGCATCCGTTTGGAGGCCTGCGTCGCCTCCGTATCGGCGTATTTGTCAGAGCAGTACAGCACCTCTTTGATGCCGCTCTGGATGATGGCCTTCGCGCACTCGTTGCAGGGGAACAGCGTCACGTAGAGACGGCAGCCGTCCAGACTGGGCCCGCGGTTATTGAGGATCGCGTTGAGCTCGGCGTGACAGACGTAGGCGTATTTCGTGTCCAGCACGCCGCCTTCGCGCTCCCAGGGGAAGTCGTCGTCGTCGCAGCCGGCCGGGAATCCGTTGTAGCCCACGGACTGGATGCGGTTCGACGGGTTGACGATGCAGGCGCCGACCCGGGTGTTCGGGTCCTTGCTGCGCATCGCGGACAGCTCCGCGATGCCCATGAAATACGCGTCCCACGAGATGTAGTCGCTTCGTTTGGCCATGTCAGACCACCACGCCCTTCTGCAGGATGATATTCGCGTACAGTGCCGTTTCGCCGGTGGCCACCACGGCGTAGGCCTCGCGGGTCTTCGCGTAGAAGTCGAACCGTTCGATCTGCGACATCTTCACATTCGCCTGATGGCTGTCGATGACGCGCTGATACTCCGCCCAGATCGGCGGATCGCCCTTCGCGGCGTCCGCGGGCGTCAGCGCCATGAGCCGCGCCGGAGACTCCACATAGGTGTCCAGCGGCATCAGCGTCAGGATGGCGTCAAGAAGCTCCGGCACGCCGTGCCCGTCGCAGCGCACCAGCCGTTTCGCGTTGGCGGCGGCGGGAAAATTGCCGTCCCCGATGACGATGGTGTCTCCGTGGCCCATCTCCGCCAGGATCTTGAGTAGCTCCGGCGGAATGATCGCCGGGATATGATATAACATAGCGATGACCTGCCTTTCGTTTTTCTAATGGTATCACAAAACGCGCGGGGAAACAACCGTATTTTGCAAATTCCGCGTAAAAAGACAGCGCACCCGAAGATGCGCTGCCGTGATGTGCTTGCGTCAGCTCTGCGTGAGCCGCTGTTCGATGTCATCCAGACAGTTCTTCTGGACCTTGGCGACGACTCTGTCCTTGCGGACGATATCCTCGTCGGAGAAGCTGTCCTCAAAGGACTTCTCCCAATCCTCGAACGCCTTGCTCGCGACGTTTTCGCGGATCGTTTCCTTCCAGGTGGGCTCGTCGTGCGCGCCCACATAGAACATGATGTGGAAGCCGAACTCCGTCTCGATGATGGCGGTATCGCCCTCGGCGCGGGTCTGGCCGGCGTAATCGCCCTCAGAGAAGACCCAGTCCTCGAAATTCTTGACGTAGCTGCCGTTGTTGACCATGTCGGCGATCAGACCGCCGGTGGAGCCGTTGGGGTTGGCGGAGCCGTCCTGGCTGGCGACGCTGCCGGTGTCCTCGGAATACTTATCGGCCAGCTCGGCGAAGTAGTCCTCATCGGCCTTGCCGTCGTTCTGATCCTTGACGTAATTGTTGTAATCCGCCAGGATGGATTCCGCCTCGGCCTGCGCCTGCGCGCGGGTCTTGACGGTCTCGCCGGACGCGTCTGTCACTTCCTCGCCGGAGGCAGGCTCCGCCGCCTCGGCGTCAAACTTGATCAGGATGTGCCGCGCGGAAGCCGCGAGACTGTTGTCCTGATAAGGCGCTTTCATCACGTAAACCACGTAGACGGATTTGCCGTCGGTGGCCGCGAACGTGGAGATCTCGCCGGCCTGACGCGTGTACGCGCCGCCCTTGTTTTCAAAGGCCCACTTCGCGGCGTCCGCGCTCACGTTGCTCGTCAGCGTGGACATGGCGACCTTCTCGACCGACGTTCTGGCGGGATCCGAGTAATCGGTCGTGTCGCCCGCGGCGACGTGCTTGTTGACGACCTCGACAAAGGTGTCCTCGTTGTAATTGGAGACGGCCTTGATCTCCGCGACGATGGCGTCGGCCTCAGCCTGCGCCTTTTCGATCGTATCGATCTTCGACGCGTCGGCTTCGCTGGTCGCCTCGGTCAGCGCGGGCTCGCTGGCTGTTTCCGCCAGCGCCTCGCCGGTGACGTCCTCAAGCGCGGGAACGTCCTCCGCTTCCTCATCGGCGGCGGTGGTCTCGACAGAGACCTGCCAGAGCTTCAGATCGACCACGTCGTAGTCGGTCACGGACTCCTCGTAGATGGAGACGATCTCTTCCTCGGCCACGCCTTCCTCGAAGCCCTTCTCCTTCTGCTCGTCAAAGACCTCGGCAAGCTTCTGCTCGCGCAGGATGCGCGTGAACATGCTCACATTCACGCCGGAGCCGTACTGGGATCTCAGCAGGGTAGACAGGGAGTAGTTCT
Source organism: uncultured Eubacteriales bacterium (assembly GCA_900321595.1). Classification (GTDB taxonomy): domain Bacteria; phylum Bacillota; class Clostridia; order Oscillospirales; family Acutalibacteraceae; genus UBA1081. The sequence goes on along the minus strand of ONWP01000230.1, from coordinate 771 downwards.
TTCCCTCAACGTAGCCCTTCCAGGTGTCAAGCGTCTCCTGGATCTCAGCCTCGGCGTCTTCGTCAAGCGTGATGCCGGCTTCCTCGGCAGCCGCGACGTGACGCTTCACGTTCGCGAGCTGATCCACAGCCGTGTTCATCAGCTTATCAGCCCAGCTGATCTCGTTGCCGTCGTCGTCCTTGGTCGTCTGATTGGCCGGGGACACGTTCGCGTCGAAGCCGGTCAGCGAAGAGCCGGAGCCCTCGCCGTAATTCTGGTCGTAATAGCTGGCCGTGTTGATCTGTGCCTGATACGCGGCCATATAGTAGAAGTTCAGCTCGCTCTGGCTGTAGCCCTTGCCGTCGACGTAGACAGCCTTCGTCATGCGCTGCGGTACGCCGAAGTGGCTCAGCAGACCCCAAAGCGCAAGCCCGACAACGACCGCGCCCAGCGCGATAGCGATCACTCTGCCGAGGATCTGCTTGCCGCCTTCATGGCTCGCCTTCTTCTTTCCGCTCTGTTTCGCCTGTTTCGCCAAACGCTCTTTCCGTTCGGCGCGGTACGCATCCGTGATCTGATCTTTGTCCTTTGCCATTGTTCAAAACACCTTTCGATTCGATTGCTTGCTTTGATCGCAGGAATCGGGCGGCAGACGCTGCTCCGCCGACCCGTTACCTATCTATTATATTAGATTATTTTGAAAAGTACAAGTGTTTTTTTATTTTTGCGCTTCTTTGTTCGCCGTTTCCGTCATATAATTGACCGCGGCGGCGACAGCCTCGTCGTCGATCA
>ONWP01000144.1 GCA_900321595.1 uncultured Eubacteriales bacterium | reverse complement strand
CCCGATCGTCTCGATCGTAGACGGCAGCACGACCTCGCGGATGTTATGGCCGATAAACGCGCAGGCGCCGATACTCGTCACGCCCTCACCGATCACGACCTTTTTGATGAAGTTGAAGGTCAGGTCGTGGTTGAACCGCATGGCCTCCTCATAGCCGGGCCGGTCGAGCAGCGCGCCGCTCGCGAGCAGCGCCTCAAACTCCTCCTCGGTCGTGTCGGGGTCGAGGTCCAGAAAACGGTACATGGCCTGCGTCATGCCGTAAGCGCCGTAGGTGCTGTTGGCCCACGGCACGACGACGTAGGAGTGCGTCTCCCCGTTTTCCTCGTAGTCATGGGCGAAGTCCGCCATTTCGCCATAGCCGCTGATCGTCAGCGTCATGTCGGTATCCAGCGTCCAGGTCAGGTTGTCGCCCCACCTGTTGATGAGGGACGCCCCGTTTTCGTCGTGCTCGACCGTGTACGGCGTCGTGCTCAGGTCGTCCCGCGGGCCGCAGGTGCCGCGCATGAAGACGAAGGGCTCGGCCGCCGGTTCGGCCGTCTGCGCGTCCTCGGCGTATGAGACAAGTCCCAACGCGCTGAGGACGGAAAGCGTCAGGATCAGCGTCAGCAGGATGCTGACCGGTTTGCGGATCTTATTCATGCTCGAACGCTCCTTTTTATGTTTTTACAACTTATTTTTACCATTTGTATGATGTTTTTGCAAGTGACGGGGGAATGAACGATCGAATCACGGGAATGAACAGCGTGTTTACGCGAAGCGCAGGCTTAGCCGCAGCTCGAATACGCCGTCCTCGACGCGGATATCCGCTGTGCCGTACTTTGACGCGGCCCGCCGGATGGAGCGCAGGCCGAAGCCGTGGTTTTCGGCGTCGCGCTTCGTCGTGACGGGCAGATCGCCCCTGAAGCGCGGCGCGTCCTTCACGGGATTGCGGATCGTCACGTAGACCGTGTCGCCGATGATGCGGCTGCCGACCTCGATGACGCAGGACTTCGCCGCCCCGCGGCACGCCTCGATCGCGTTGTCGAGGGCGTTGGGGAAGATCGTGTACACGTCGTCCGGGTCGATCCCCTCGGCGGGGAAGACGCTGCCGAAGGTCCACTCGATCCGGTTGCCGTCGCGCGACGCGATCTGATCCTCGCAGAAGAGTACCGTGTCCAGACGCGCGTTGCCGGTGTGGAACCGGGCGCCGGTGCGCTCGACGGTCCCCTCGAGCTGTTCGGCGATCTCCCGCGCCATCTCCGGGTTGCCCTCCTCCAGGTGCGCCGTCAGCGGCCGCAGCTTCTTGGGCAGGTCGTGCCGGAAGATGCGCATCTCCTCATTGAGCTGCTCCATCATCTCGTAGTGGCGGATCTGCATCTCCATCCGGTTGCGGTAGGATTCCTCGCGGATGTTCGACCGGGCCAGCGTCACCGCCACCAGAATGACCGACAGCGCCAGCAGCGGCACGTTCAGCAGGATGAAGGCGAACTCCGTCCGGTGGCCGTTCGCGAAACGGTTGGCGAACAGCGCCAGCGTCGCGATGAACACGCCGGTGGTCAGGCACAGCGTCAGGATGAGCGCGGGGCTGATGCGGGTGACGGCGAAGGGGCTGCTGCGTCTGCGCGCGAACAGCAGAAAAAACAGGATCGCCAGCAGGAAGAACGCGGCGTCAATGACGAATTCCACGGCCAGCTCCAGGGGATCGTCCCGGTTCTCGCTGTCGTAGCTGTACGCCATAACCAGGATCACGTATTTGACCGCCTCGACGAAGGTGTAGCCCGCCACCGCCACGACGGCCTTCCACACGTGCTTTTTTTCGTACAGGAGCATGACGCACAGGAACGGCGCGATAAACACGACGGTCGACCAGATCAGGTTTTCGCCGGGCGTCCCCATGGACAGAAACGCCCGCGTCAGGCCGGCGCCCACGGTCAGCGCCGCGGATGCGATGAGCCTGCCCGGCGCCAGACGCGGCCTGATCCGCCAGAGCGACGCGCACAGGATCGCGCAGCCGGCGACGACAAGCAGCTCGTTGACCACCGAGACGAGGCCGTAGATAAATGGCGTGTTCTTCAGGAAAAAGGCGATGTTTGTCATCTGTACACCTCCTCAGCGGCGGGAAAAGATGAAATCCTGATAGACCTCGCGGAACGTCTTGACCTTCAGCGGCAGCGTTTCGCCGCCCACAAGCGTCACGCTTTTGGCGTCGAAGCGTTCCACGTGGTTCATGTTGATGAGATAGGAGCGGTGGATGCGGAAGAACTGCGCGCCGCTCAGGGGGCCGGACTCCATCTCCGACAGCAGATAGTTGTATTCCCGCGTCTCGCCGAACAGGTGCAGGCGCGTGTGCTTGCCGTAGGCCTCCGCGTAGAGAATGTCGCGCGTGCGCAGCGTCTCGAAGCCGCTGCCCTTGCGCAGGGAGAGGTGTCCGTCGAAGCTGGATCGGTAGAACAGATCGAGCTTTTCATACAGCAGCGCCGGATCGACGGGCTTTTTCAGAAAGCCCTCGGCGTAGATGCGGTTGTTGATGACCTCGATCGCGGCGTTCTCGTAGTTGGTGAGGAAGCAGATCGACACCGCGCCGGCGAATTTTTCCTTGAGCGCCAGCGCCAGCTCCACGCCGTTCATGCCGGCCATAAAGTAGTCGAGGAAGTACAGGTCGTACCGCTCCTCCTTCAGGAGCTCGCGTCCGTCGGTGAAGCAGGTGCAGCGGACGTCGCGGCTCTTCTCGACCGCGTACTGTTCGATCAGACCCGACAGCCGCTCGTTCTCGGCCTGTTCCTCGTCGCAAAGCGCGATGCGCATGGGGATCGTCTCCTTTTTTCGTTTTTCGTCTATATTATATGGATTCCCGGCGGAAAAATCAATTCCGCCGGGAATGAATGCTGTATTGACGGGAACAGACGGTTCCTTTACCGTCCGACGGGCTTGAAGCCGGGCGCGTCGAGCGTCAGGTTGATCTCGATCAGATCGTGGCAGCCCTCGGCGAAGAAATACTCGATCGCGACGTCCCGCGGATCGCTGTGGGAGAGCGCGTATCCGACGCGCGAGAGCAGATCCCGCGCCTCCGGGAGCGTCAGACGCAGACCGAACGCCAGCGCGATCGCCGTATCTCTCGACGGCCGGTAATCGTCGTCCGACATGATCTTGGAAAAGAGCCTGCGGTCGACGCCCGCGGCCTTGTAGACGGCAGAATCGCGCAATTGCTTTTGTCGGATGAGCACGGCGACCTGATCGGCGAACGACCGGTTTTTGCTTCTTTCGAGCGCCCGGCGCAGCGCGTCCGGAGAGATCGGCGCGCGCATCAGGGAGCGCACCGCGCCTTCGTCGTACCGGTCCGGCTCCGGGTCGGTCGAGGCCTTGCGGCTGAACCGGAAGCCGGGATCCGGCTGCGTCTGCCGCCGCGCGGCCTCCTGCCGCGCTTCTTCCTCCCGGCGCTTGCGCTCCCGCTCGCGATCCTCGTCCAGGACGCGATCCCGGTATTGCGCGATCCGCGGGATATGCCCCTGCGCCCGTCGCTGCCGCTGCGCCGCCGCGGCCGCCCGGCGTTTTTTCCCGAACATCCTTACGCCTCCCCGCCGGACAGCAGCTTCGCGGCGGTCTCATCCTGATACTGCCGCGCGTACAGCTCGTAATAATAGCCCTTGTCCGCCATCAGCGAGCGGTGATCGCCCTGCTCGACGATCACGCCGTCCTTCACCACGAGGATGTGGTCGGCGTCCTGTACGGTGGAGAGCCGGTGCGCGATCATGATGGCCGTGCGGCCCCGCGTGATGCGCGCCATCGCCGTCCGGATACGCGATTCTGTCAGCGTGTCCACGCTGGCGGTCGCCTCGTCGAGGATCAGGATCCGGGGATCGGCCAGAAGCGCCCGTGCGAAGGAGATCAGCTGCTTCTCGCCGGTGGAGAGCAGATCGCCGCCCTCGCCCACGTCGGTGTCCAGGCCCTTCTCCAGCCGGCGCACCACGTCGTCCGCGCTGACCAGCGTCAGCGCCTCCCACAGCCGGTCGTCGTCCGCGTCCGGATCGCCCATCTTCAGGTTGTCCCGGATCGAGCCGGAGAACAGGTGCGGCGTCTGCAGCACGCAGCCGATGGCCTCGTGCAGCCACAGCTGGCTGCGCTCCCGGGCGTCCCGGCCGTCGATGAGCACCTGCCCCTCGGTGGGGTCGTAGAACCGGCAGACGAGGTTCGCCAGCGTGGTCTTGCCCGCGCCGGTCTGTCCGACGATCGCCAGATGCGTTCCGAAGGGCACGTCCAGCGAAAAGTGCTCCAGCACGTTCACGTCGCCGTCCGGATAGCGGAAGGTCACGTCCCGGAAGGCGATGTCCCCGCGGACGGGCTCCCAGTTCTCTTTTTTCGGCGAAAGCGTGTCGCCGTATTTTTCGATGACCGCCGGCGTGTCGGTCACGTCGGACTGCGTCTCCAGCAGGTCGGCGACGCGTTCGACGTTGACCCGGATCGCGATCAGGTCGGATATGACGGCCACCAGCCAGCGCACCGGCTCCATCATGCCCTGCGCGTACGCGATGAACGCGGCGAAGGTGCCCACGTCCTCCCGCGCGATGCGGCCGCCCTTCCACAGCAGGATCGCGATCGCGGCGCCGGACGCGAAGCTGATGACGGCGGCGAACGCCCCGCGAAGTCTGGCGGCGCGGACGCTCCTGCGGCGCATGACGGCGGTCTCCCGGGTGAAGTCCTCGCCGATGCGGTCCTCAATGGCGAGCGATTTGATGGTCTTCGCGCCGGTGATGCCCTCGTTGAAGTTGCCCGTGATGACGGCGTTGCTGGCGCGCACGTCCCGGCTGGCGCGTAAAAGGCCGCGTTCAAACAGCGCGAAGACGCCGCCGACCAGCGGCAGAACGGCCAGCACCAGCAGCGCCAGACGCGCGTTGAGCCGGAGCATGACGATCGCCGAGCCGACGAGATAGGAGATATACCAGACGGCGTCCATCAGCGTCCAGGAGACCAGCGAGCCGATCTTTTCGGTGTCGCTCATGAGCCGGGCGTGGATGTAGCCGACGCTGTTCTGACTGAAGTAGGAGAAGGAGAGCGTCTGCAGATGGGTGAACGCGGCGTCGCGCAGATCCCGGTTGACGCTGACCTCGGTGACGGCGGCGGTCAGACTGGATCGGTAATTGCAGAAGCCGGAAAACGCGATGACCGCGACGTAGGCCGCGATAAACGGCCAAAGCCCGGCGAGGGTGCCGCCGGCGACGAACCGGTCCAGCGCGTAGCGCGGAAACAGGGGCACGACGATCTCCGCAAGGCCCGAAAGCAGGCAGTACAGCAGGATCACGACGAAGGCTCTGCGGTAGGGGCGGAAATATGCCTGCAGCCGGAACAGGCCGAAAAACGCGGGTTTTTTCGTCTTTTTCATGACGCGCCTCCTTCCCCGAGGCCGTTCTGGGCTTCGTAGATCCGCTGATACAGGCCGCCCGCGGTTTTGAGCGCGTCGTGGCTGCCCTGCTCGGCGACGCGGCCGTGATCGAGCACGATGATATTGTCCGCGTTCGCGAGCGTCGTCACCCGGTGCGAGATGAGGATGACCGTGGCCTTGCCGAAGCGCTCGGCGATGGCGGCGCGGATGGCGGCGTCCGTCCGGGTGTCCACGGCGGACAGAGAATCGTCGAAGATGAGGATCGGGTGCTCGCGCATGAACGTCCTGGCGATGGCGGCGCGCTGCTTCTGGCCGCCGGAGAGCGTCACGCCCCGTTCGCCGACCATGGTGTCGTAGCCCTTGGGGAACGACATGACGCTTTCGTCGAGCGCGGCTGCCGCCGCGGCGCGCCGGATGCGCTCCGGGTCGCGGGAATCGGTTCCCACGTCGATATTTTCCGCGATGGTGCGGGAGAAAAGAAACGGCTCCTGCAGGATCACGCCGATATTCTCACGCAGGTGCGAGGCGCGGATGCGCCGCACGTCCACGCCGCCAATCGAGATCTCGCCGCACCCTTCCGGCAGGTCGTACAGCCGGTCCAGCAGCAGGACCAGCGTGCTTTTGCCGCTGCCGGTGCCGCCCAGAATGCCCAGCGTCGTGCCGGCCTTTACCGTGAAGGAGACGTCCCGGAGCAGCTCCGGCGCGTTCTCGTAGCGGAAGCGCACATGGTCGAAGACGATGTCTCCGTCCATCGGGGCGTCCACGGCGTCGGGCGGATCGGCCTCGGCGGGCTCGTCCATGATGTAGCGGATGCGCTCCGCGGCCACAGACGCCTTGCTGAAGCCGGAGATCAGCCGCCCCAGCATCCGGAAGGGGCCGACCAGCAGCGCGTTATAGCTGATGAACGCCAGGTATTCGCCGTCGGAGAGACCGTATTTCACACAGCAGACGGCGCCGGCGACCACCACGAGCATCACCTGCAGGGCGCTCATCAT
>ONWP01000234.1 GCA_900321595.1 uncultured Eubacteriales bacterium | reverse complement strand
TTCACGATCTTGAACGGCATCCCGTGTCCGAGGAAGACGCGCACCTGATCGCGATGCCGTTTATAGACGTAGGAATTGCAGTCGATGATGAATTTCGCCCGCGTCAGATAATAGATATAACGCGCCATCTCCAGCGGCGTGTCGGCGTCCTTCAGGATGTAATTGATCTTTTTGCCGAACAGCTCCGTCTTTCTGTTGCGGATGTCCTTGATGATCCAGACGAGCTCATACTTCTGATCGACATCCGTATGTTCGGCTAAATACTTGAAAAACCAGTATGTATTGTCTGAATAATCCGGATTTGATTCAAAGATGATGATGTCTTTGCGCGGCAGAAGGCCGGTCACCGCGTTCGCGGCCGAGCCGAGCAGTTTTTTTACGTCAGGTCTCATCTTGTTTTCCTTTCTTGCGAAGCATTCCCTTCAGGAAGTCGAAACCGGTGTTCTTGAGGTAGACGAACGGCTCCAGTTTCAGCAGGAACGACACACCGATGTAGAACAGGCCGCCGAATACGACCTGGATCGCGATCAGCGGGATCAGCGGGATCGGCAGGAAACCGATCGCGTACACCAGCCCGGCCATCACCGCAGAAAGCGCGAGCCCGGGCGCCATATCGATAAACAGCTCCCGATAGCTGTAATGGATGAGATTCCGGTTCGGGAAGGTATTCACCGTCGCCGCGAGGATCGTTGTCAGAAGCATGCTGTACGCGATCGCGTTTACGCCGAAATTCATGGACGCCAGCAGGATCAGCAGCCCCGAACCCTTTTTGATCACTTCCAGCTTCAGAATGATATCGCTGCGGCCGACGGCCTTGATCGCCTGCAGGTTATCCGTCTGAATCGGCTCCAGACAGTAAGCCAGACAGAAAATGCGCAGGAACGGCACGCAGGGCAGCCACTTATCCGTCAGGATGAGTTTGACCAGCGGCTCGCCCACGGCGGCCAGACCGAACATCAGCGGACAAAGGATATAGATGCTGGTGCGGATCGCGCGGCGCATGATGTTTTTCACGTCGACCGGATTGTTCTGTACGCTCGCGATCGCCGGAAACAGGACGTTTTCGATCGACGTATTGATATTGACGACGATCAGCTGCGGGATCTTTTTTCCCTGATCAAAAAACGCCAGATCGTTTTTGCTGTATTTTTTGCCGATGATGAGCGTCCGCAGCTCGTTGTAGACCTCGCTGATCAGCGACGCAACGAGGATCTTCCAGCCGTAGGAGAACAGGGTCTTCAGCCGCGTCTTCGACAGGATCAGCGCCGGTTTGAAATGGATGGTCAGCCCGAGGATCAGCGTATCCATGACCGTATTCGTCAGATACTGACCGACAATGGCCCAAACGCCGCAGCCGGCGTAGACCATCCAGATGCCCACCACTGCCGAGACGGTCGTGCCGATGATCGTCGAAAAGAAGAACTTCTTGAAAATCATCTTTTTCGCGACAAAGGCCTGCTGCACGTTATTGATCGCCGTCAGCGGAATGCGAAGCCCAAGTACACGAAGTACCGGCGACAACAGCTCGTAGCCTTCGCCGAAAAACGACGCGATCAGCGGCGCGGTCGCGAACAAAAGCGCGTACAGACAGCTCGCCGTGATGATCTGGAACCACAGCACCGTGGAGAAATCCTTGTTATCCGCGTCCTTCTTTTGGATCAGTGACGTGCCGAAGCCGTTGACGACCAGCGCGTTTGCAAAGGTGATGAACACCATGACCAGCGAGACGAGCCCGTAATCCGCCGTCGCCAGCTTGCGGGCAAGCACAAGCGACACCACGAAGGTGACGACCTGCGCGGTGATCCGCTCGCCGAATTTCCAGAACAGGCCTGAAAGAACCTTGTCCTTCGTGTTGCTCATAACGATCTCCGAATAGCGTGAGAATTACCTTTTTATTATATCGCGTATCCGCACAATTGTCAACGTCATGCGGCGTCCCGCGTCAGATCACGGATCCAGCGGAACCGGTTGACCTTGACGACCGCGACGGCGCATTTCGTGATCTGATCCGCTTTCAGGATAAAAAACGTCACCGGGATCGGCCAGTGGAATACAAACGCGGACAGGACAGCCATCGGCAGAATGATGCCCCACATCCAGATCAGGTCGTTGATCAGGACGAAATTCGTCTGTCCGCCGCCGGACACGATCCCGCACAGACAGGGCGCTTCATAGCTGGAGCCGATGATCGTAACACTCAGGATCAGGATGAATGTACGGGCAAGCGCCGCCGTTCCGTCGGAAACGTTATAAAGAGCGATCACGCGCCGCGACGTCACCAGCATGATGGCTGAGGACACCAGGCCGAAGATCAAAAACAGCACCTGCATGCGTTTCGCGTATCGTTTCACGCGCGGCACATCGCCCTCGCCGACGGTTTTGCCAATCAGCACGCTCGATGCGTTGCTGATGGAGGTATACAGGACGCTCGCCACCTGGAACAGCGTCGTCGCGATATTGTTCGCGCCAAGCACGTAAGGCGAATCCAGCCGGCCGAGGATCGCAGTCTGCACGCTCATCGCGATCCCCCAGGAGACATTCGAGCCGATCAGCGGCAGTCCGGTCTTCAGGAAATCGCGCATATAGGTGCGATCCGTGCGGAACAGATCCGCCGGTTTGAGCCGGATCTTTTTATCGACCGCAAAGACGTAGACGCAGACGATCACCAGCTCCGCGACGCGGCTCGTAACCGTCGCGAACGCGGCGCCGCGCACGCCGAGCTCCGGCGCGCCGAACTTGCCGAAGATCAGGATATAGTTCAGACTGACATTGATCACGAGCGATACCGCCGTCACGATAAAACCGATGTGAACGGTCTCCACACTGCGCAGCATGCCCAGCAGCAGATTCGTCACCGCGTAAATGCAGTAGGTAAAGCCCATGATCACGATGTACTTGCTGCCCTCTTCGATCGCGTCCTGTTTATCGGTCAGCAGCCCGAGCGCGGTCTGCGGAAACGCGATCACAAAGACGGAAAGCGCCAGGCTCGCGGTCACAGCGAACCAGTTTGCCGCGGCAAAGATCTTCTTGATCGGCTCCGTACTGCGTTTGCCCCAGTACTGCGCGGCAAGCACGCTCATCCCGTTGGACGTACCAAGCGCGAGCATCTGCAGCAGAAACTGGATCTGATTCGCGAGGGATACGCCGTTCATCGCGACCTCGCTGTATCGGCCGATCATGATATTGTCGGCGAGATTAACGCTGTAGATCAGCAGATTCTGCAGGATGATCACGCCGGACAGGCGGAAAAAGGTTCCGTAGAAGTAGGAATCAAAGTTGTGTTTCTTCATGGAGCTCCCTTTACTTCCGTTTTCTGACAATCTTCATCAGCTGACGCGCGCCTACGCCTGCAGCCGTCGCGCCGACCACTGCCGCCGCGCCAAGCAGCGCGATCTTCTGCGGCACCTTTTCATCCGCGTCCAGCAGATAGCGAAGCCGCGCGCCCGCGTCTGTGCCGCACAGCTCCGGATACCGGACGACTCGTTTTGTGAACGCGCCGGGATCGTCTTCCCGGAACGTGAAGACCGGCATACCGCGCGCGTCGCTGCCGTAGCTGCGGAAGGAGCAGCCCGGCGACGCGATGAATCGAACGCCGTCAAGCGTTCCCTCAAAATCATTCACATGGTCATGACCGGAAACGATCGCGCGCACGTCGCCGCAGGCGCGGATCGCGTCAAAAAAGCCGTTTTCCTCCGATACCGGGGAGACATCCTCCCCCAGCACGCCTTCCGCCTTGTCCGGATCCAGGCAGTAATACTTGCCGCCCGCCCCTTTGACGCCGTCAAACGCGTCGGTTTCCTTTGTAAAGTAACGGATCTCCGCAAGCGGAATATGCAGGAACATGATCGCGTCCACGCCGCGGTTTTGATCCGCCTCCGCGCGGAACCACGCGACCTGCTCCGGCGTGACCGATTCATAGCATTCGTCCTTTTCGCGGTCATACCGGGCGGTATCGACCATGTAGATCGCGAGCTTCTTTGTCTTCCCGTCGCTGCCGTACACCGGCAGGACGTAGTTGCCGACCGGCGCTTCACTGACCTCGTTCCCGCGGTTGCACAGATACGAACGAAAGATCTCGCACTGCTGTTCCTTTGTCACGTCGTTGCGGTCGTCATGATTGCCGAAGATCACCGCGAACGGAATGCCGCGCAGCTCCGGGATCCGGAACACCTTATCCAGCGTTTTGCGGATCACCTCCAGCTGCTGCGCCGGGGTATAACGATGCTTTCCGAAAAACCTGCGGTCGTTCACGTGATTGCCAAGCAGATTGTCGCCTGTGTAGACGATCAGATCCGGCTTGACTTTGTCACAGGCCTGCTCCATCATGCGGCGCATGGCAGGTCTCAGCCACAGAAGATCCTGCACATCGCTCATCTGCAGGATCGTAAACGTCCCGTCCTGTCTGAATCTCAACGCTTCCATCATTCTACCGCCAAAAACGCGCGAACGCGGTCAAAACGGCGCGCCGCAAGATCCGCATCCGGAATCAAAAAGTAAAGATACCCGCCGTCCGGGATCGTGAATTCCACGTCCTCGCCGGCGAAGGAATCCAGACAGAGCAGCAGAACCTCGTCATCCGGCGCGTCCGCGCCGTCATCGGGTTTGCCGCCGAGCATGGAGTGACGGCTTTCCGCGCAGTCATCCTCATTGAGAGACAGCCGGATCCCGATCGGCGCGAAGCCCGCTGGATCGCCGTTTTCGTCCACAATGTCCCCCTTCAGAAGCTCGCCGTCCCGACATGGCGCGTACCGGACTGCGATCATGCCGTCCTGCTGATACCCTGGCACAAAGGCAGGCGCGTCCGCTTCGCCCATCAGGGACGCCGCGCAGCCGAAGAACCACAGCATACCGGTCTCAGGAAATGCCGGATTGACCGCGTGCAGCTCCTTCGCGTGGATCTGACAGAGAAACTCCATATCATATCCGTCCATATCGACGGGCCACTGAAAATCCTCCGGCAGATCCGGCGCGCCGAAAAACCGGCAGCCGCAGACATTCGGATCGTCTCGCGCGGGTATGAGATAAACAGTTTCACCCTTTTGTATGATAGCCATATACTCACCTGTTTCTTTTATTCTCACTGATTTTAACATATTTTTAAAGGAAATCAACCGCTGTCACATAGAAAACCACGATTTTTTACTACATCGCTATATAGTGATTGACTTTTTCTCTGAGACGTGCTAAACTCAGGTTACAGCCTCAATCAAATGGGAGGGACTCGCTATGCACATCGGAATTGTTGGACTGGGCCTCATCGGCGGCTCCATCGCCAAGGCGATCGGCGCGTATACGACGCACCGTGTTTTCGCCTATGATCTGGACGCAGGCGTTCTCGAAGAGGCGCTGTCCCGCGGCGTTGTCGACCGCAGACTGACGCGCGACAACATCGGCCGGTGCGACGTGCTGATCCTTGCGGTCTATCCCGGCGCTTGCATTTCCTTTGTCCGGGAACACGCGTCTATGATCGACCGCGACGCGATCGTCGTGGACTGCTGCGGCGTCAAAGGGATCGTGTGCGACGCGCTCGAGCCGCTCGCCCGCGAAAAAGGCTTCACGTTTATCGGCTGTCATCCGATGGCCGGTCTGCACATGTCCGGTTTCGCCTACGCGACGGCCGATCTGTTTCAGAAGGCCTCGTTCGTCATGTGCCCCGGCGACGACGTTCCCTACGGAAAAGTCAAGCGCATCAGCGAGCTTTTCCGGTCGATCGGCTTTACAAACATTCAGATGTCTACGCCGCAGGAGCACGACGTGATCATCGCGTACACTTCGCAGCTGTGCCACATCGTTTCCAACTGTTTTGTCAAAAATGAAGCGGCTTCGATCCATTCCGGTTTTTCAGCCGGAAGCTACAGAGATCTGACGCGTGTCGCGAAGCTGAACGAACAGATGTGGACGGAGCTGTTTCTGGACAATCGTGAAAACCTGCTTTCACAGCTTGACGAATACATTTCCAATTTGGTAAAATATCAAAAAGCTCTGGCCGCCGAAGACCGCGACACCCTGAAAGCGCTGCTGCGTGAAGGACGGGAACGCAAAGAGGCGATCGACGGCGACTCATACAGAAACTGAGGTGCATTATGCAGACGATCCGGATCAACACCCCTACCCGCCGTTACGACGTCAAGATCGCCCGCGGCGCGCTGGCGCAGGCCGGCGATTCGCTTTTGGAGCTCACGAAGCCCTGCCGCGCAGTGATCGTCACAGACGATACGGTTCGTTCTCTCTACGGTGATACCCTGCTGACGTCGCTGTCAAACGCAGGCTTCAAAACCGCGCTGTATTCGTTCCCCGCGGGAGAGGAAAGCAAAACGCTGACGACGTTCAGCGATATTCAGTCCTTTCTTGCCGACCGAAAGCTGACGAGATCCGATTACATCGTGACGCTCGGCGGCGGGATCCCCGGCGATATGGGCGGCTTCTGCGCGGCCTGCTTCCAGCGCGGGATCCGGTTCATTCAAATCCCGACAACGCTTCTTTCCGCCGTTGACGCGTCTGTCGGCGGCAAGACCGCGGTCAATCTACCGCAGGGCAAAAACCTTGTCGGCGCGTTCTATCAGCCGGATCTTGTCCTTTGCGATCCGGATACGCTGCGCACGCTCCCCGCCGGCGTCTTTGCCGACGGCATGGCGGAGGTGATCAAATACGGCGTCATCCGGGACGCGGAATTCTTCCGTTTTCTCGAGACCTGCGACGTGCAGACCTCCATCGAAGCGATCATCCGCAGATGCGTCGAGATCAAAGCAGAGGTCGTATCGGAGGACGAACGGGAATCCGGCGTGCGCGCGATCCTGAACTTCGGGCACACGCTTGCGCACGCGATCGAAAAATGCTCAAATTTTCAGATCCCCCACGGCCGCGCGGTCGGGATCGGCATGGTTCTGGAATCCCGCGCGCTTTACAGAACGGGATACGCGAAGACGGACTATACCGACCGGCTGAAAAACCTGCTGATCCGGCATGGACTCGATACGGCAACGGATTACAGCGCGCAGGCGCTGTATGACGCGGCGATCGGCGACAAAAAACGAACGACAGACGGCATCCGGCTTCTCGTTGTCGAAGAAATCGGCAAATGCGTTGTCAAACAGATCACGCTTGCTGATCTGCGCGCGTTTATCGAGGCTGCCGTCGCATGAATATCACGATCAACACTGCGGGATGCGGCGGTACGGTCCCGGCGATCACCAGCAAATCGGAAGCGCACCGGATGCTGATCGCGGCCGCGCTTGCCGACCGGGAAACAACGATCCGTCTTCCCAACAGAAACGCCGACATCGACGCGACCATACGCTGTCTGAAGGCGATGGGCGCCCGGATCAAGGAAGACGCGGCGCTTGTCACGATCACACCGATCCGGAAGGCGCCGACATCCCGCGTCACGCTGGACTGCGGCGAAAGCGGCTCGACCATCCGTTTTCTCCTGCCGGTTGCGGCGTCGCTCGGCGCTGACGCCGTCTTTACCGGAAGCGGTTCGCTTCCATCCCGGCCGCAGATTGTTATGACGGAGCTGCTTGCCGCGAACGGCGTTTCCGTCAACACAGACGGTTTCCCGATCCGGCTCTGCGGAAAGCTGAAAAACAGAACCGTTTCCATTCGCGGCGACGTCAGCTCCCAGTACATAACCGGACTGATGCTCGCGTTCGGCGCGGCGGACGGCGGCAGGATCCGCGTCACGACTGTTTTGCAGTCCCTGCCGTATGTGATGATCACGGCCTCTGTCATGAAGGCGTTCGG
>ONWP01000229.1 GCA_900321595.1 uncultured Eubacteriales bacterium | reverse complement strand
CTGACGTCTGTCGTCTGACGTCTAAAAGAAGGTGAACGGCATGAATATGAGTAATGAGATCGCCGGCAGGCTGCTTCAGATGCTGGAGGAGACCGGTATGACGGAATTCCGGCGCAATGAGCTGGCGCAGGCGATGGGCTGCGTGCCCAGTCAGATCACCTACGTTGTGACGAGCCGCTTCACGCCGGAGAAGGGATACATCGTGGAATCCCGCCGGGGCGGCGACGGCTGCGTCCGTATCACGCGGGTGAGCTACACGAAGCGAACGGCGCTGATGCACGTCGTCAACGCGGTCGGCGACCAGATCGACGAGACCAGCGCCAGATCCATTATCAGCGGTCTCGAGCAGCGGAATCTGCTGGACGCGTCGTCCGCGAAGCTGATGACGGCCGCCGTCAATGAGAACTGTTATCGCGCGCTGGAGAAATCCGTGCGGAACCGGGTGCGGGCTGAAGTCTTCAAGCGGATGCTCGTCAGCGTGATGGAATGAGGAGGAATAGATATGATTTGTCAATATTGCGGAAAGCGTGAGGCGACGACGCACATTCGCCGCATCGTCGGGGGAGAGAAGACGGAGCTGCACCTGTGCCCGAGCTGCGCCGCGACCATGGGCTACGGTTCGGTCTTTGACGGACTGGATCTCAAGGGCGCGCTCAGCGGCTTTTTCGGCGACCTGTCCGGCCTGTCGTCCATGGCCAGGAGCGTCCGCTGCGAAAAATGCGGCTGCAGCTTCGAGGATATCGCGTCCAGCGGCAACGTTGGCTGCGCCGACTGCTACCGGCTGTTTTTTGACCGGCTGCTGCCCTCCGTCAAGCGGATCCACGGGGAGACCTCCCACTGCGGCAAGCTGCCCCACAGCGCGAGCGATCAGGATAAGCGCGCCCACCGGGTGCAGGAGCTGCGCTATGAGCTGAATAAAGCGATCGACGAACAGAACTTCGAACAGGCAGCGCTGCTGCGGGATGAGATCAGACGATTGGAGGAGCAGGCATGAAAAAGTGGTATCAGGACACGGAGATCCGGGACGGGATCGTCCTTTCATCGCGCGTGCGGCTGGCCAGGAATCTGGCGGATTTCCCGTTTCCGGCCCGCCTGGATCTCGCCGGGCGCGAGCAGGTCTGCCGCCTGGTGCGCGACAGTCTCGCGAATGTGTCGGGACTGAAGCTGAAGTACATCGAGATGCAGGAGCTGACGCCGAAACAGGCCGTCGCGCTGGCGGAACGGCATATCATCAGCCCGGAATTCGCCGTCAATGAGCGCGGCAAGGCGCTGCTGCTGTCGGAGGATGAATCCATCAGCATCATGCTCTGCGAGGAGGACCATATCCGGATCCAGGTGATCCGCGGCGGTTTCGATCTGGACGGCGCGTTTGAATCCGCGATGCGGCTGGACGATCTGCTGGACTCCTTGCTGCACTACGCGTTCGACGAGCGGCTGGGCTATCTGACGCAGTGTCTGACGAATCTGGGCACTGGGATGCGCGCCGGCGTCATGATGCATCTGCCCGCGCTCGCGAAATGCGGCCGGGTGCAGAAGCTTTCGAACACCGTTTCGAAGCTGGGCCTGACGGTGCGCGGCACCTACGGCGAGGGCACCGGCGCCAAAGGCGACGTGTATCAGCTGTCGAATCAGGTATCCCTGGGGATCTCGGAGCGGACGGCGCTTGACAATCTGAAGGCCATCGCCATGCAGATCGCGACGCAGGAGCGCGCCGTGGGGGACGAGCTGATCAAGGACGACACGGTACTCGATCACATCCAGCGCGCGGAGGGCATCCTGCGGGCGGCGCGGCTGCTGAGCACAGAGGAGATGCTGGAGCTGTTCTCCTGGCTGCGGCTGGGCGTGCGGCAGGGCATCGCGGAGGCGGATATCTCCGGCTTTAACGAGCTGACGCAGACCATGCAGGCCGCGACGCTGAGCGAGGCGGGCGGCGGCGGTCTCGACCGGAACAAGCGAGACGCCCTGCGCGCGCAGCAGGTTCGGGAACGGCTGTTCGATTCATAAGGGAAGAGAGAATCAACAGATAAGGAGGAAGAAGAATGTACAAATTTGAAGGATTTAACGACCAGGCGAACGAAGCGCTCAACAACGCGTTTGAGGCGGCCGGAAAGCTGGGACACAATTATATCGGTTCCGAGCATCTGCTGCTCGGTCTGCTCAGCGCAGGCGATTCCGTCGCGGGCAAGACGCTCGCGGGACGCGGGATCGACCGCGATCAGGTGCTGGAGATCGTCCGGCGCAGCGTCGGACAGGGACAGCCCGGCCGCGTCGATCCGGACAGCCTGACGCCCAGATCCAAGTCGATCCTGCAGACAGCGATGCTCATCGCCAGAAGCGGCGGACAGGCGCTGGCGGGGTCGGAGCATCTGCTGCTGGCGCTGGTGCGCGACCGCTCCTGCTTCGCTGTGGGCATTCTGTCGCGCTGCGGCGTCGAGCCGGGTCAGCTGGTGGAGGACGTGAACGCCGCGCTGATGCATCCGGCCGAGACCGGCGCCGGACAGGACGCGGCAGGCGGCAAGTCCACCGAAAACATCGATAAATACGGCCGCGATCTGACGAAGCTCGCCCGCGAGGGCAAGATCGACCCCGTGATCGGCCGTCAGAATGAGATCGACCGGGTCATTCAGATCCTGCTGCGGCGCACCAAGAACAACCCCTGCCTGATCGGCGAGCCGGGCGTCGGCAAGACCGCCGTGGCGGAGGGGCTCGCGCTCAAGATCGCGCAGGGCGAGGTGCCGGAGCTGCTGCAGGGCAAGCGCGTGGTGACGCTGGATCTGACCGGTATGGTTGCCGGGTCGAAGTATCGCGGCGACTTCGAGGAGCGCATCAAGAACTGCATGGACGAGGTCATCGGCGCGGGCAATATCATCCTGTTCATCGACGAGATCCACACGATCATCGGCGCCGGCTCGGCGGAGGGCTCCGCGGACGCGGCGAACATCCTGAAGCCCGCGTTGGCGCGCGGCGAGCTGCAGGTCATCGGCGCGACGACGCTTGACGAGTACCGCAAGCACATCGAGAAGGACGGCGCGCTGGAGCGCCGCTTCCAGCCCGTCATCGTCGGGGAGCCCACCGAGGAGGAGACCGTGGAGATCCTGCGGGGCATCCGGGATAAGTATGAAGCGCACCATAAGGTCAAGATCACCGACGACGCCATCGAGGCGGCGGTGAAGCTGTCGACCCGGTACATCGGCGACCGGTTCCTGCCGGATAAGGCCATAGATCTGGTGGATGAGGCGGCTTCCCGCGTGCGTCTGCGGGTGTTCAGCCCGCCGGCGGACGTCAAGGCGCTGGAGGATCAGCGCAAAGCCGTCGCGGATGAAAAGGCCGCCGCGGTCACGGCGCAGGACTTCGAGCGGGCGGCGCAGCTGCGCGATGAGGAAAAGGCGCTCACCGCGAAGATCGAGGAGGCGCAGGCCGCCTGGGACGCCGCCAATTCCGGCGTATCCGGCGAGGTCACGGCGGAGGAGATCGCGGGCATCGTGTCGGCGCAGACCGGCATCCCCGTGAAGGAGCTGACCGTGGAGGAGAGCCAGCGGCTCCTGTCGCTGGAATCTGAGCTGCACAAGCGGCTTATCGGGCAGGACGAGGCGGTCGAGAGCGTTTCCCGCGCGATCCGCCGCTCCCGCGTCGGGCTCAAGGATCCGAAGCGTCCGATCGGCTCGTTCATCTTCCTGGGCCCGACCGGCGTGGGCAAGACCGAGCTGTGCAAGGCGCTGGCGGAAGCCCTGTTCGGCGATGAAAACGCCATGATCCGGCTCGATATGAGCGAGTACATGGAGAAGCACACCGTTTCGAAGCTGGTCGGTTCGCCGCCGGGCTACGTCGGATACGACGAGGGCGGCCAGCTGACGGAGAAGATCCGCCGCAGACCCTACAGCGTGGTGCTGTTCGATGAGATCGAAAAGGCGCATCCCGACGTGTTCAATATGCTGCTGCAGATCCTCGACGACGGCATCCTGACCGATTCGCAGGGACGGCGCGTCAGCTTCGCGAACGCGGTCATCATCATGACCTCCAACGTGGGCGCGCGCCTCATCACCGAGCGGCAGACCGCTCTCGGCTTCGGCACGCAGGACGCGAAGACCGCTACCGCCGAGTCGATCCGGGAAGCTGTCATGGGCGAGCTGAAGAAGACCTTCCGGCCGGAATTTCTGAACCGCGTGGATGACATCATCGTCTTCTCCCGCCTGACGAAGGAGAATATCCGCGCCATCGCCGCCAAGATGCTGGCTGACGTCACACGCCGCGTGAAGGAGCTTTCCATCGATCTGTCGTTCACCGATGCGGCGGTGGAGAAGATCGCCGACGCGGGCTTTGACGAGGTGTA
Source organism: uncultured Eubacteriales bacterium (assembly GCA_900321595.1). Taxonomy (GTDB): domain Bacteria; phylum Bacillota; class Clostridia; order Oscillospirales; family Acutalibacteraceae; genus UBA1081. The sequence goes on along the minus strand of ONWP01000229.1, from coordinate 518 downwards.
CGGCGCCAGACCGCTGCGCCGCGCCGTCTACAGCCAGATCGAGGACCGCCTGAGCGAATGCCTGCTGCGCGGCGAGCTGACCGCCGGCAAGGCTTACGTCTGCGACGCGAGCGACGACGGATTCACATTCCGTGAAACAGAAAAACAGGATTGATTTTCCGTCGGAAATATGATAGAGTAACGAGAGAAAGGAGCTGATCGACATGGCTGTTATTGAAATCACTGAAGAAAACTTCCGTCAGGAGGTTCTGGAGAGCGATAAGCCCGTCCTGCTGGACTTCTGGGCGACCTGGTGCGGCCCCTGCCGGATGCTGTCCCCCGTCGTGGATGAGGTCGCCGCGGAGCGCGCCGATATCAAGGTCGGCAAGGTCAACGTGGACGACTGTCCCGATCTGGCGGCGCAGTTCGGCGTGTCCAGCATTCCCACGCTGATCGTCATCAAGGACGGACAGCAGACGAACGCCAGCGTCGGCGTCATTCCCAAGGCGAAGATCGAAGCGCTGCTGGCGTGACCGGCG
>ONWP01000124.1 GCA_900321595.1 uncultured Eubacteriales bacterium | reverse complement strand
CAGGGCGAAGGCGGCGTGATCCCGCTTGACGGTGATTATTTGAAGCAGGTGCAGGCGCTTTGTCAGGCAAATGACGTTCTTTTCATTGTCGATGAAGTGCAGACCGGAAACGGCAGGACGGGAAAAATGTACGCCTATGAGCATTTTGACTTGACGCCAGATATTGTATCAACTGCGAAAGGTCTTGGCGGCGGGCTCCCGATCGGCGTCTGCCTGTTCTCGGAAAAGACGAAGGATACGCTGACACCCGGTACGCACGGCTCGACGTTCGGTATGAATCCGGCAGTCTGCGCCGGCGCCCTGACCGTTGTCAACCGGCTGGACGACGCGTTTCTGCGGTCAGTATCTGAAAAAGGCGACCGCATCCGGGAGACGCTTTCCACGTCAAAGCATGTTAAGAGTATTTGCGGCCTTGGTTTGATGCTCGGGATCGAAACTGACCTGAACGCGTCCGCGGTCGCGAAAAAGTGCTTTGAGCGCGGCGTTCTGATCCTGACCGCGAAAACGAAGCTGCGGCTGCTTCCGCCGCTGAATATCGAAAGATCTGTTCTGGATAATGCTTTGAATATTATTATGGAGGTACTGGAAGATGAAGCATCTGCTGAAGCTGTCTGATCTGTCCGAGAAAGAGATCCTGACGATCCTGAATCTGGCTGACCAGCTCAAGTACGAGAAAAAGAATCGCATCGAACATCACTATCTGAAAGGAAAAACGCTGGGGATGATCTTTGCGAAATCCTCCACCCGTACACGTGTTTCCTTCGAGGTCGGCATGTATGATCTCGGCGGCTCCGCGCTGTTTCTCTCCAACGCGAATACACAGCTCGGCCGCGGCGAACCGATCGAGGATACCGCCCGCGTATTGTCCAGATACCTCGACGGCATCATGATCCGCACGTTTGATCAGGAAGAGGTCGAAACGCTCGCGAAATACGGCTCCATTCCCATCATTAACGGTTTGACGGATTACTGTCATCCCTGCCAGGTGCTTGCCGACCTCATGACGATCCGTGAGTACAAAAAGACATTCAAGGGCAAAAAGCTCGCGTTTATCGGCGACGGCAACAACATGGCCAATTCGCTGATCGTCGGCTGTCTCAAAGTCGGCATGCGCGTAGCGGTCGCCTGTCCCGCCGGGTATGAGCCTGACGCGGCCATCGTCGCCTGGGCAAACGAAACCGGGCGCTTCACGCTGACGCATGATATTTTCGAGGCCGCAAAGGACGCCGACGTTGTTTACACGGACGTGTGGGCCTCCATGGGCGAAGAGAGCGAAGCGGATGAGCGCAAGCGCGCGTTCGCAAGCTTTCAGGTCAATGACCAGCTGATGGCTGTCACCGCGCCGGGCTGTATGGTGCAGCACTGTCTCCCCGCGCATCGCGGTGAAGAGATCACAGCGGAGGTCATTGAAGCGCACGCGAATGAAATTTTCGACGAAGCAGAGAACAGACTGCACGCGCAGAAAGCCGTCATGGTTATGCTGATGCAGGATAAAGATACTGATTGATATGAAGAAAGCGTATCTCGTCCTGTCGGACGGCAGCTGCTTTGAAGGGCAGCGGTTCGGCTATGAAACGGATTCGACCGGCGAACTGGTCTTTACGACCGGTATGGTCGGTTATCTCGAAACACTGACGGATCCGAGTTACTTTGGACAGATCGTATTGCAGACGTTTCCGCTGATCGGCAACTACGGTGTGATTCCGGATGATTTTGAGTCCGCGCACCCCTGGGTCCGCGGATACGTGGTGCGCGAGTTTTGCGACTCGCCGTCGAATTTCCGCGCGGCTGGTTCAATTGACGCGTTTTTGAAAGACAAACGGATCCCGGGGATCTGCGGGGTCGATACGCGACAGATCACCCGCAGGATTCGTGAATACGGCGTCATGAACGCGGTGATCACCGCAGATCCGAACGCGGTCAGCTTTGACGAGCTGCAGCGCTATCGTGTTTCAGACGCCGTTATTCGCACAACGTGCAGAAGCAGGTATGTCTGTGAACCGGTCGATCAGGCGGCACATAGAGTTGCTCTGATCGATTACGGCGCGAAAGCGAATATCATTCGGGAATTGACAAGGAGAGGCTGCCGGGTCGAGGTCTTCCCTGCCGATACTGCAGCGGAAGAGATCCTTGCGTCGGAGCCCGACGGCGTCATGCTTTCAAATGGTCCAGGCGATCCGGCGGACAATGTGTATCAGATCGAGCAGATCCGCAGACTTCTCGGAAAGAAGCCGCTTTTCGGGATCTGCCTCGGGCACCAGCTGACGGCGATCGCGGCAGGCGCGTCCACCATGAAGCTGAAATACGGACACCGCGGCGCAAACCAACCTGTCAAGCGGTTGTCCGACGGCCGCGTGTTTATATCAAGTCAGAATCACGGCTACGCCGTAGACAGCGGCACGATCAACAAAACAATTGCCGCGGAAAGCTACCTGAACGCGAACGACGGTACCAACGAAGGACTGGATTACCCGTCGCTGAACGCGTTCACCGTTCAATTCCATCCGGAAGCCTGTTCCGGACCGAAAGATACTTCATTCCTGTTCGACCGCTTTACCGAAATGATGAGGAGGAATGCCTGATGCCGAAAGACACGTCGATTCAAAAAGTACTCGTGATCGGATCAGGCCCCATTGTCATCGGTCAGGCGGCCGAATTTGATTATGCCGGAACGCAGGCCTGCCGCGTACTGCGCAGCGAAGGCATCAACGTCGTGCTCTGCAATTCAAACCCGGCAACGATCATGACAGATCAGGCGCTGGCGGATGAGATCTATCTGGAACCGCTCGACGAAAAGACGATCATGCGCATCATCGACAAGGAGAAACCCGACGCGGTCCTTGCCGGACTCGGCGGACAGACCGGCCTGACGATCGGTATGCAGCTCGCGAAATCCGGGTTCCTGAAATCGCGCGGGATCCGTTTGATCGGCACGAACGCGGACGCGATCGACAAGGCGGAAGACCGTGAGCTGTTCAAGGAAAATATGAACGCGATCGGGCAGCCTGTGATCCCGTCTGATATCGCGTCCACGACTGAGCGCGCGCTTGAAATCGCGAGCGAGATCGGCTACCCGGTGATCATTCGCCCCGCGTTTACGCTCGGCGGCGCCGGCGGCGGCGTAGCCAACAATGAACAGGAGCTTCAAACGATCGCTTCCAATGGTCTCATGCTCTCGCCGATCACCCAGATCCTGGTTGAAAAATACATCTACGGCTGGAAAGAGATCGAATTCGAAGTCATGCGGGACAGCGCCGGCAACTGTATTGCCGTCTGTTCGATGGAAAACTTCGATCCGGTCGGCGTACACACCGGCGACAGTATCGTCATCGCGCCTGCCGTGACCCTTTCTGACAAAGAGTATCAGATGCTCCGGTCCGCTCCCAT
>ONWP01000314.1 GCA_900321595.1 uncultured Eubacteriales bacterium | reverse complement strand
CGCTATCCTTCGCGGAGTATCTCACCTTTCGGGAACGGCACACGCCTTTGCTCGACATTCGGTCGGAGCTGGCGAATTATATCCGGCTTGGCGGTTTCCCGGCGACGCACCTGCAGCCGATGACGGACGGAGAGATCTACACCGTCGTCCGGGACATCTATCAGGCGACCGTGTTTTCAGACATCGTCAGACGGCACGGGATCCGCAAGGTCGACCAGCTTGAACGGGTCGTCCGGTTCGCCTTCGACAACGTCGGGCAGACGTTTTCCGCGAAATCCGTCGCGGATTATATCAAGTCGGAGCGCCGGTCGATCGATCACGAGACGGTGTACAGCTATCTCGAAAAGCTCGAGAGCGCGTATTTGCTGCACCGCTGCAGCCGCTATGACGTACAGGGCAAGGAGATCCTGAAAACGCAGGAGAAGTTTTACCTCGCCGATCCCGCGCTGCGGCACAGCGTGCTGGGCTATCAGCCGGACGCGATCGCGCCGCTGCTGGAGAACGTCGTCTATCTGGAGCTCTGCCGTCGTGGGTATACGGTATTCGTCGGCAAGACGGACGACGGCGAGATCGACTTCGTCGCGGAGCGCTCCGGCAGCCGTCTGTACGTGCAGGTGACGCTTGAGATCAAAACGGAAAAGACGGAATCGCGGGAATTCGGTAGGCTTGCCGGGCTCCGGGACAACTACCCGAAGTACGTGCTGACCGGCGACGCGTACGCGGGCGGGAACCGGGACGGCGTGCGCGTGATGCACATCGCGGACTTCCTGCTGGATGACAGCTACTGAGAAACGCAAAATAGAAAAGACAGCGGGCTATTCGTTCGCTGTCTTCGTTTATGCGTTTTCGATCGTTTCGGTCAGGGCGGCGATGATCCCGTTGGACAGGAGCATCCCGCGGTCGGTCAGCGCGACGGCCTCCGGCGTGACGCGCGCGAGGCCCAGACGCGCGTATTCCCGCGCCTTGCGGAAGAAGGCCTCCGGCGGCTTCGCGCCGAAGCGGGCTTCGTAGAGATTCGTCCGCACGCCTTCGCCCAGCCGCAGGCGCAGCATCACGTACTCCGCCGGGTCGCCGCCGTCGTCGTACACGTCCGGGGCTTTCCCGGCGAGGAAACCGGACAGCGACCGGTCATAGCCGAAGCGCTTCCCGTTCAGGAAGGAGTGCGCGGCCGGACCGACGCCCAGATATTCGTCGCCGTTCCAGTATTTCAGGTTGTGCCGGGAGGCCTGTCCCGGCAGGGCGAAGTTGGAGATCTCATAGTGCGTGAAGCCGCCGCCCGTCATTTCCCCGCACATGGCGAGGTACAGCGCGGCGCTTTCGTCCTCATCCGGCAGCGCGAGGCGGTCCCGCCGGTCATAGAAGGGCGTGCCCTCCTCGAGGGTGAGCAGATACGCGCTGACGTGACCGGCGTTCTCCCTGCAGAAGGCAAGCGTCCGGGCGAGGCTCTCCCGCGTCTGGCGGGGAATGCCCAGCATCACGTCGAGCGAGAGCCGGTCGATCCCGGCGCCGCGCGCCGCGTCGAGCACGCGCTTCGCCTCGTCCGCGCCCGACCGGCGGCCGAGGCGTCTTCGCTCGTCGTCGATCGCCGACTGCAGGCCGACGCTCAGCCGGTTGATCCCGGCCTTTGCCGCCTCCCGCACGAAACGGTCGTCCGCGCTGGAGGGATTGCACTCCGCGGTGATCTCCGCGCCCGGGGCGATGCTGTGGACGCGGCAGGCCGCTTCGAGGATCTCCGCGAGGCGCCGCGCGCCGACCGCCGACGGGGTGCCGCCGCCGAAATAGACCGTGTCAAAGACGAAGGGGCCGCCGGCGAGCGATCCCGTCCTGCGGCCCGTTGTCAGTTCGTCGCACACGGCGTCGCGCCACGCGTCCGCCGTCTCCGCGTCCGGTTTCACCGAGTAAAAGTCGCAGTAGGGGCACTTCGACAGGCAAAACGGTACGTGGATGTATAATCCGACGCTATTTGTCATCATCCAGCTTGAGGATCGCCATGAAGGCCTCCTGCGGCACCTGCACCGTGCCGAAGGAGCGCATGCGCTTCTTGCCCTCCTTCTGCTTTTCGAGCAGCTTCTTCTTGCGGGTGATGTCGCCGCCGTAGCACTTGGCGAGCACGTCCTTGCGCAGCGCCTTGACGGTCTCTCGGGCGATGATCTTGCCGCCCGTGGCGATCTGGATGGGGATCTCGAACATCTGGCGCGGGATATTGTCCTTGAGCCGCTCCGCGATGCGCCGCGCGCGCGGGTAGGCCTTTTCCTGATGGATGATGAAAGACAGCGCGTCCACCTGATCGCCGTTGAGGAGCACGTCCAGCTTCAGCAGATCGGACCTCGCGTAGCCCGACAGCTCGTAGTCGAAGGACGCGTACCCCTTGGTGCGGGACTTGAGCGCGTCGAAAAAGTCGTAGATGATCTCGTTCAGCGGCAGATCGTAGGCGATGTCCACCCGGTCGCCGGAGAGGTACGTCATATCCTTATATACGCCGCGCCGCTCCTGACAGAGCTCCATGATCGTGCCCACGTACTCCGGCGGGGAGTAGATGTGCGAATCGGCGATGGGCTCCTCGCAGTAGTCGATGGCCGCGGGATCGGGGTACTTCGTGGGGTTGTCGATCTCGATCATGGAGCCGTCGCGCATGAAGATGTGATAGACGACGCTGGGGATCGTCGAGACGAGGTCGAGGTCGTATTCGCGCTCGAGCCGTTCCTGGATGATCTCCAGATGCAGCAGGCCTAAGAAGCCGCAGCGGAAGCCGAAGCCCAGCGCGCCGCTCGTCTCCGGCTCGAAGGACAGCGCCGCGTCGTTGAGCTGCAGCTTTTCCAGCGCCTCCTTGAGGTTCTCGTAATCCGCGCCGTCGGCGGGGTAGATGCCGCAGAAGACCATCGGGTTGACCTTCTTGTAGCCGGGCAGCGGCTCGTCGGCGGGACGCTCCGCCGTGGTGACGGTATCGCCCACGCGGGCGTCGCGCACGGTCTTGATGGACGCGGTGATGTAGCCCACGTCGCCCGCGACCAGCCTGTCGCAGGGGGAGAGGCTCGTCGCCGCCATCTTGCCCACCTCGACCACGGTGAAGCGCGCGCCCGTCGCCATCATCTGCATGGTGTCGCCGGCGCGGATCGTGCCGTCCATGATGCGCACGTAGACGATGACGCCCTTGTAGTTGTCGTAGACCGAGTCAAAGACCAGCGCCCGCAGCGGCGCGTCGTCGTCGCCCTCCGGACAGGGCACCAGCTCCACGATCTGCTCGAGCACCTGCTCCACGTTTTCGCCGGTCTTGGCGGAGACGCGCGGGGCGTTTTCGCAGTCGAGGCCGATGACCTCCTCCACGTCGGCGGCGACCCGGTCGGGGTCGGCGGCGGGCAGGTCGATCTTGTTGATGACGGGGACGATCTCCAGATCGTGGTCGAGCGCCAGATACGTGTTCGCCAGCGTCTGCGCCTCGATCCCCTGTGTCGCGTCGACGATCAGGATCGCGCCCTCGCAGGCCGCCAGCGACCGGCTGACCTCGTAGTTGAAGTCCACGTGGCCGGGCGTGTCGATCAGATTCAGCTCGTATTCCTCACCGTTGTCTGCCGTGTAGCGCAGGGTGACGGCGTGGCTTTTGATGGTGATGCCGCGCTCGCGCTCGAGCTCCATATCGTCCAGGATCTGCTGCTGCATATCCCGCTTGGCGACGGAATCCGTCAGCTCCAGCAGACGATCCGCCAGCGTGGATTTGCCGTGGTCGATGTGCGCCACGATGGAGAAGTTCCGGACGTGTTCTTT
>ONWP01000287.1 GCA_900321595.1 uncultured Eubacteriales bacterium | reverse complement strand
TATTCAGATTATATCACATATTTGTTCACAATTGCAACGACAGGAATGCTTGAAAAACGTATCATTCAGTGTTATGATTTTTCCGGAAACAATTATGGAGGTGCGCAGATGAAACTCGGATTCGGACTCATGCGGCTCCCCCGAAAGGGGATCGTGATCGATATCCCGCAGACGTGCGAGATGGTCGATCTGTTCCTGGACGCGGGCGGGACCTATTTCGATACTGCCTACATCTATCCCGGCTCGGAAGACGCGATCCGCAAGGCGCTTTGCGAACGGCATCCGCGGGAAAGCTACACGCTCGCGACAAAGCTGAACGCCAGCATCGCGCTGACCGAAAAGCTTGCGAAAACACAGCTTGACACCAGTCTGAAGCGCACCGGCGCCGGCTACATCGATTATTATCTGCTGCACACGATCATGGAAAAGAATGTGCAGCGGTATGAGAAATTCGATCTCTGGGATTTCGTCCGGGAGGAAAAAGAGGCAGGCCGTATCCGGCACTACGGCTTCTCCTTCCACGGTACGCCGCCGCTGCTTGAAAAGCTTCTGCAGGAGCATCCGGACGCGGAATTCGTTCAGCTGCAGATCAATTACTGCGACTGGGAGGACGAAAAGGTCTGCTCCCGTGAGATCTACGAGATCGCGCGCCGTTACGGCAAGCCGATCGTCGTTATGGAGCCGGTCAAAGGCGGCAGACTCGCGGATCCGCCTGAAAACGTACGGCAGCTTCTGACGCAGGCCGATCCGAACGCGTCGTTCGCGTCCTGGGCGATCCGCTTCGCGGCGTCTCTTGACGGCGTTATGAGCGTTTTATCCGGTATGTCGAATGTCGAGCAGATGAAGGACAATCTCTCCTACATGCGGGACTTAACGCCGCTCAACGACGCCGAGCGGGAGCTGATGCGCAAAGCGGCGGAAGCGTTTCACGCCGTAAAATCCATCCCCTGCACCGGATGCGGCTACTGCGTCAAGGGGTGTCCGAAGGGCATCCCGATCCCGGAGATCTTTGCCGCGCGCAACGAGCAGCTTCTGTACGGCAGGTTTGAGGCCGGCGCGCAGATGTACCGGGACGCTGTCGCAGACAAAGCCTGCGCAGCGGACTGCATTGCCTGCGGCGCCTGCGAACGCGCCTGTCCGCAGCACATTGAGATCATCGATACTTTAAAGAGCTGCGCGAACACTTTTAAATAAAACAGCAAAGAAAAGAAAGCGAAAGTCGTGAAAAATATTCTGCAGAGATGGATCCTGTACCTGCTGTCCGTCGTCGCGATCTTCACAAGCACTGCCGCCGGCGCGTTTCAGCCCCGCGGACAGTGGTTATTGGAAAAACTCCCCGCCTACCCCGGCGGCGTTTATACTGAAACGCTTTACAACACCGGGACGGGCCTCGATCAGGAGCTCCCTACAAAATCAAAGCCGGAACCCCGGCCAACATACAGTTATATGCAGCTCGTACGGCAGACGAATCTCGCAGACTTTTACCGGTACTGCGCGAAGCTTGACCGGCTCGGCTGGCGGCAGACTTTCTTCAACCGGATCGAAAAGAACGTATACGCCGCGTATGAATCCGGTCAGAAACGCGTTTATTTCTATTACAACGGCGGTTCAGGCGTCGCGCGCGTGATCGACGACTGCTGCAACAGCGCGTCTCTGGACGCTTTCAGCGCCGATGAAACGGAAGATGATTTCGCGCCGGCCGTCTACCAGTTCAGCTACCCGTATAAGGACTCCCTGCACAGCGATCCCGCGCTGTTTCACGGCAACGGCATGCTGTATGTCATCAGGCTCTCAGACGGCAGCCTGATCGTCATTGACGGCGGCAGCTTGTACCAGACGTCGCTTGCGAATATCGACGAATTCCGCGCCTTTCTGTACCGGATCACCGATCAAAAACCGGGCTCGCGGCTTCGCGTCGCCCTGTGGTACGGGACGCATCTGCACGGCGACCACAACGCGTTTTTCCAGAAGTTCATGCGCCTGTATCATGAGGAGGTCACCGTCGAACGGTTTGCGTTCAATTATCAGGCGAATGAGGTGCTCCACACAAACGCGTACGTCAAACGCCTGAGAAATCATATCGCAAAGTTTTATCCGGACGCCGCCTATGTGAAGGTGCGTCCCGGGTATCGATTCCAGCTCAGGGACGCCGACTGTCAGGTGCTGTACTGCCATGAGGATTTCGTCGATCCCGCGGACGCGTCCTGGACCGCGGACAATGCGAACGACGCGAGCGCCGTCCTGCGCGTGACGATCCGGGACAAACGCTTCCTGCTCCTCGGAGACGCCGGTCTGATCGCGGAAGACGTACTGCTGAAGAACTTTACAAAGCAGACGCTTTGCGCCGACGTTCTGCAGGCCGCGCACCACCTGTACAACGATCTGCACAGGCTTTATCCGGTCGTCGCGCCGTCATACGTCTTCTGTCCCCAATCCGGCAGAAGGGCGGCTGAGCAGCCGCTTGACGCCTATCTGACGCTCCGGCAGCTGGTGCCGGCAGATCGATTCTGTTTCGCGGATGAAAACATTGTCTACGGCTTCCTGCCGGATCACGACATCATGACGATGGAAATGATCCCGGTCAACTGCACCGCGTACGACGGCTCCCCGCTCACCGAACACGGTGAACAGGAACCGCCCGAAAATGAGGATGAGCCGCTCAGCTGAACGGCTCACTTTCTTTATACGACGACCTGTGTGAAGGCCTCGCGGATATTCTTCACGCCCACGATCTGCGCCTTTTTCAGCACTGACGGACTCAGTTGCTTGTAGTTGTGGAACGGAATGATGATCTTCCGGAAGCCCATGCGAACC
>ONWP01000228.1 GCA_900321595.1 uncultured Eubacteriales bacterium | reverse complement strand
CCGACCGCGGTGCCGCTCTTCTCATCGGCGGCTCTGGTGTGCGCCTGCCGTTCCTTTTTCCGCTGAAGCGCTTCGATCTGCTTCTCATACAGCTCGATTTGTTCCTTCGCCTGCGGGATGAAGGCGATCGTCTCCATCTGCTTCACGGCCTCCCGGTAGCCGGAGACCGAGCCGGTATGCGTCATGCGTTCCGCGCTCTGATAGATCCGCTGATACTTTTTCGCGTCCGCCGGATCGATCGCGGTCGAACGCCCGCAGTGGTCGCAGACGGCTGTCTCGGCGCCGATCGTCAGCACCAGATCGCCGTCGCAGATCTCGCATTTATAGTTATCCATGGATTCCGCTTTGTCCGCGCCGGGGCTCACTTGCCGAGCTTGCACATCGTGTTCCGCTCGTCAAGCGTCGACGCGGCTTTCGCGCAGAGCGTTTTCGCGCTGTCGAGATCGCCCTCCCGCACGGCGGCATGCAGGTCGTCCACGATCGAGGCGAGAAAGCCCTCGATCCCGGTCAGCGCGTCGGAAGAAACGGGGTCGCTGTAGCGGAATTTATCCGCCAGCGCGGTCAGCGCGGCCTTCGTGTCGGGATCGGCGCACTGCGTGGCGAGAAAAGCGGTCTTTGCCTGCAGCTCGCGCATGACGGTCGTGGTCTGCTTCTGTTTTTCGTCCTGACGCTCGACCTCATCCCGCGCGACGTCCGCGCCGATCAGCCCGACGGCAAAGATACCGGTCACGACCGCACAAACGACGATCGAAGCCCACGCGGGAACGGGGAACGCGAAGCCAAGTCCCATCAGGGTGAAGCTGGCGACGATCTGCACGATCAGCCAGATGATCCCGATCCGCGCGATCGGGAAGCCGTAGATTTTCGATTTGACGGTCTCTTCCCCGTCAAAGGCGGTGCGCATGACGCAGACCTGCGCGACGATCGCGATCAGGCCGAAGGCGAACGCGATCCAGAAAGCCGGCGTCTTCGGAAACGGGACGGCCAGCGCGACGGCGAGATAGACGACCAGCGCGATCGCGCATACGAGCAACGTACGGTTCTGCAGTTTCTTCATGGTTTATCCCTCCCGTTTTCTGCCGCAGTTCGGGCAGAAGGCCGATGTAATATCCTTTGTTCCGCAGTCCGGGCAGATCCAGCCGGAAGACGCTTCCGGCTTCTTCACGCCGCAGTCGGGACAGAAATTGGACGTGATCCCCTGTTTGCCGCAGGCGGGACAGGTCCAGCCGACGGCCGGAGCGGGCTTTTTCATGCCGCAGTCGGGGCAGAAGCCGGACGTGATCCCGGCCTTACCGCAGGACGGGCAGGTCCAGCCGCCGGACGGCTGCGCGGGCTGCTGCCCGCCGGTGAAGCCCTGCATCATACTGCCGAACTGCGGGGCCATCGCGCCCATCGCGGCCATCCCGACGCCCATCTGCATCATGTCGCCGAGGACGCTCCCGCCGCCGGCGCCGCCGGATACGGAATCGGGGCCCATATTGCCGATGCCCTCGGCGTAGGCCTTCTGCACCTCCGCCTGCAGGACGTCCCGCTGCGTATAGCCCTTCGCCGCCATGATCTCCGCCTCTGTCAGGCCGGTCACGCGCTCCGCCTGGGCCTGGGCCTGCGCCTCGATGACGCGCCGCTCCGCCTCGCGGCGGGCGATCTCGGTCTGCGTGGTCTGCTGCTCCAGGACCGCCTGTCTGCGCGCCGCTTCGATCGCGGCCCGGCTCTGTTCCTCCGCGGTGCGGTACTGCGCCTGCGCCTGGGCTTCGGCGGTCTTGACCGTCGCTTGAGCCTGGATGACCCGGGTCTGCAGCGTGATGGTGTGCAGCTCGCGGATGCGTTTGAAATTCGGATCGTCGTCGGGCAGCACGATATGCGTCACGTAAAACTGCGGGATCGTCAGACCGTATTCCTCGAAGCCGGGGATGACCGACTCCTTCAGCCGCGCGGAGATCAGATCGAGGTTTTCGTCCACCTCGAGAATGTCGATCGCGTTGTCCTTGATCACGGCGGCAAGATTTGACTTGACGGCCGTCGTGATCATCGGGCGAAACGCGCTCTGCAGCGATTTGCTCATGCCCTCGCCGGATTCCCAGGCGATCCCCCGCGTCGTGCCGACCAGCTTGACCAGCAGCTTGCGGGAATCGGCGACCTGCAGGTTCATTTCGCCGGAGACGCCCAGCTCCAGCGGGACGCCGGTCAGCGGGTCGATGAAGCGCACCTTCTCGGGCGTGCCCCACTTGATCGCCATCTGGACGACCTTATTGATGAAGTAGACCTCGCTGTGGAACGTCTCTTCGGTATTCGACGGAAGCTTGTACAGCTTATGGAGCAGCGGAAGCTTCTGCGTTTCAAGCGTATAACGGCCCGGTCCGAACAGGTCGAGCGCCTGACCGTCGCGGAAGAAGATCGCCTCCTGCGACTCGTGGACGATCAGCTGCGTGCCGAGGTTGAAGTCCTCGACCGGATGCTTCCAGATGAAAACGCTGTTGTCTCCCTCGTATTTCAGAACTTCACACATCTTTGCCATGGCGAACACCCCTCAAAGAAAAATGCAACGACCGAAGCCGCCGCACCGAACGATACACGGCTCCGCTCCGCCGCGGCACCCATCCGCCTCAAAGCCTCCCCCAAAAAAAACACGGGGCTGTTCAGATGTATGCCACGCTCATATTATAGCGAAAACGAGCGTAAAATGCAACATACGGCAAGCGCTTTCCGGACGCATTTCGTTCCGCGCGATTTCCGCCCGAACCGGCGCTTTTTTCGCGCAAAAAAGCGGACGACCACGCGTCCGCTCTTGCTGTGTTTTTCCTATCCTTCGAACGGATCCCGGTCGCCGTCCGGGGGCGCTGACGCGGAACCGGCCGCCGGGACCGGATCGCCGTTCGCGGCGGCGAGCGCTTCGGATTCCTGCTCCGCGGAGAGCCGGTCGGCGCGCTCCTGCAGCACCTGCATGACCTCCCGGTGCTTCTCGTCCGTGAAGTCCCAGAAGAACAGATACGGGATGATCATCAGCAGGTAGCCGACAAGGTCGAACGCGATACCGATGACCATACACTTGATGCGCACGTCGTCCATATACAGCACGTCCCAGTCGGAGGTGAAGCCGACGCTGACGAACATCAGCGGGATGATCAGGCTCACAAGCGCGGAGATCGGGCCGGTGAACCAGCCGATGACGCCCTGATACGCCTCGAAGCGCTCGCCCGAGATGTACATCTGGTAGTCGCTCACGCGCACGTTCATATCCTCCTGCGCGACGCCCACGGGGGCGTTCAGCGCGTCGCCGATGAAGTAGGCGACGAACAGCAGGATCCCGCACAGCAGCGGCTTCTTGCCCAGGAAGAGGAACGCGACGATGTAGACGGCGGACCGCAGCGAGGATACGATGTAGCGGAAGACGATCAGCGTCTTGTACTGGAAGCGTCTGCGGATGAACGGAGACAGCATCTGTCCGGGTGTGCCCGCGAATTTCAGTACGATCTCCGCCACGGAGAAGAACAGACCCGTCTCACGCCAGGTGTAGATCATCAGGATGGTCTTCATGTTCAGCATGCCGTTGCCCAGCGAATCGAGCAGGCCGGCGATGTGGTTGATCCAAAGGTATTTGTTCTTGAAGATGCCGCCGATGCACGTCCAGAAGGAGTAGTATTCCTTCTTCTCGATCGGAGGCGCGGGGATGCGCTCCTTGATGTTGCGAAGGCCCAGGAACATGATGGCGGAGCTGACGATAAAGAATCCGGGCAGCAGATAGCGGAACATATCCCGGTCGCGGATGCCCTCGACGAAGATCGCGCCGGCGACGGTGGGCAGGATGAAGTTGACGATGTTCTGCACGATGTGACCGATCTTCACGGGGTAGGCGCGCACCAGCATGCGCTCCTCCTGATTGGGGCTGATGTTGTTCGCGACCGCCTGGGAGAAGCCCTGGAAGTTGAACATCCCGTACAGTGAGAACAGCAGGTACAGCATCCACACGCGGTCAGTCATCGGCTTCTCATACAGCGGCAGCCAGCAGATGAGCAGCGTCACGACCATGCCCTGCACGATATTGGCGTAGGCGAAGAGCTTGTAGCGGCCGAGCTTCTTGAGCAGAAGCTTGCGGATGACGATCGAGCGGAATCCGCCCCAGCCGTTTGTAAGGAAATAGGTGCCGAAGATCTTGAAAATGCTGAAGGCATTGAGCGCGGGCCACTGGGAGTCCAGGAAGAACCGCGCGTTCTCCGGCAAAAGCCGGGAAAAGTCAAAGATGAGCAGCAGCAGGCCGAGTGCGGTAAATGTCAAATAGACCGTGAAGTACCTGCGCTCGACCTTTTTCGGCAGGAAACCGAGGTTCGCGTCGACGCCCATGCCGAGGATGTTCCAGAGATAGCCGAACGCGATGAAGAACGTGCCGATCGCCGAGAAGGTCAGCAGCGGGACCTGATAATAGAACGCGACGAGGTAGCAGCCGGTGCCGAAGGAGAGGAAGCCCCTCAAATAGCTCAGGGTGTAGTCGCCGCCGGTCGCGGCAAAGATGGACAGATACTCCCGGAACGGCACGTAACGGCCGGGCGGAGGCGTTTTCCAGTCCCTTTTCAGGTTTGCGAATAACGTTTTCACCTTGCCGGGTTCTTTCTCTGTCGTATTTTCATTACGCATCGTTCTTCGCCTCCTCTCTGCCCTTCTCAAGCTTTTCAGCCCGCCAGTCAGCGATCATTTTGTCGCTGTCGGCGCGCGTCGCGCCGTACTGCGCCTTCGCGCTGCGCCAAGCAGGGCCGGCTTTGACGTTCTTCGGAAGCCAGGCCTCCCCCACCGTCATCGCGTCCGCATCCGGCGCGCCCACGAGCACCTGCTTCATATTGCCGCAGCTGAAAAAGGCGTGATGACCGATCTCCTTGACAGACGCGGGGATGTAGAGCCCCGGCGCGATGCTGCCGCACTTGCTGAACGCGTCGGAGCCGATCTTTTCCAGACCGTCCGGCAGCTGGAAGCCGGCGCCGACCAGCGTGTCAGTCTCTTTTTCATAATCAACTGCGCCCATCCAACCGCAATCGAAGAACGCCATATCTCCGATCTCACGCAATGTGGACGGCAGCGTGACGTCGCGCAGGTGGCCGTTCTTGAGGAACGCGAACGTCTCGATGCGCTCGACGCCCTCGGGCACGGCATAGGCTTCCGGGTAGGTGAATTCCTCCGGATTCTCCGTCGGCTGCTGTCCGCGGCAGATCGGGTAAAGGACCAGCCTTTTCCCGTCTTTTGAGTACAGCACGCCGTCCACTGACTTGAACCATTGATTCTCCGGGTCGACGGTCACGCGCTGCAGCTTCTTCACGTTGAAGAACGCGGTCTCGTCGATCCGCTCGACGGAGGCGCCGATCACCAGCTCCTCGACGTATTCGTCGGCGTTCACGGCGTACTTGCGCACGCTCACGACGGGCTTCGTCCTATCGGGGCTGCCGCCGTTCTTGTCGCGGACGAAATCAATGTACAGCGTCTTCGTGTTCACGTTGCCGTTGAAGGCGTAGAACATCCAGCCGTCGGACGCGTTTCCGGTCTCGTCCGTCTCGGGCGCGAACTTATAGGTCGGGCGCGAGATGGAGATCAGGGATATCGTGATCGAGAGGCTGACGAACGCAATCAGCACCAGAATGAATGTGACTTTCTGCCAGGTTTTCAAAGTGGCATCAACCCTTTCGATAACAGATGATCAGACGCAGACAAACGAGCTGCTTTGTCTATTTTAACAAATTAATTCGCGTACTGCAATAGATTATTGTGAATTTTTGTTTTTTGTCATCAAAAAACGACCGGCCTCGAAGGAGGTCGGCCGCGTCATTGTTCAGATTACTTCGTCAGGCCGAAAACCGTCTTGAAGAAGTACAGCACGGTATGCACAAGCCGGATGAGAGAGCCCAGGAAGGTTCTCGGATGGCTCTTGCCGCAGTAGGCGCAGATGTCCGCGTCGCTGACGGGCTGATCGGGGTCGACAACGGGATCTTCGCCGGGATCGACGGGATCTTCAGGCGCTTCGTACTGCTTGACCATGCCGTCGAGCTTTTCCGCGGTCAGCGAGCCGGCGTCGAACCAGGTCTTCTCGGCCAGCGGGTAGTAAATATCCATGGTCGCGGTCTCGCCGGTCATGGGATGCGTCTCGGTCTGCGTCAAACGGTAGGCGAACAGCTCGTCCTCAGCCGGCGCGGGGTTCACGCTGATGACCATATTGGCGAGGAAATCCTCGACAGCGGCCTCGATGAGCTCGGCCTTGGTGCGCTCGACGACCGTGCCGGTCGCGGGATCAAAGGAGGGGACGACCGCGTCGTCGGGCATCTCCGCGTACCGCGCGGCGGCAAGCGCGCGGATGTCCTCGACGTCGATGTAGTAATCGCCGTCGGCCAGGCCTTCACTGCCGTAGCTGACGACCTGCCAGTCCACGTCCTTGGTCAGGCTGTCAAAGACTTCATCCGAGGAGCCGAAAAGATCCACTTCCTCGCCGTTCTGCACGGCCTTGATATAAGGTCTCTCGGTAAAGGTGAAGTCAACGTACCACTCGGCGGCCTTGTAGTCGGCCATTCTCGTCTCGGCCTGCGCGACGGCCTCGGCGCACTCGCCGGGATACAGCTCGGGCAGCAGCGCCTCGCCCTTGGCCTCGAGCGCCGGCCAGCTCGTGTCGACACCATAGTTCTCGGCGATCACGGGCAGGAAGATGTCCTCGGCGTTGTACATCGGCCAGCCGCCGTCAAAGCTCTCGTCGGTCAGGCCGGGGTTCTCCGCCTTGATCTGCGCCACGGCGTCAGCCCACTCGTCGGCGTAGACGGTCTTGTAGTAGTCGACCGCCAGACGGCCGGCGTTGTTGGCGGGCACCAGGTCGTAGATGTTCTCCTGGGTCCACCGGGCGACCAGTCCGGGCTCGATCGCGGTCAGAGCCAGATACATCTCGCCGTCGGCGATCTCGTCAGCGTCGGTCTTGACGCGGACCCAGTTGGCCTCGCCCTCTTCCGCGAAGGCGACCACGCCGACGGACAGCGCCATCACGAGCGACAGAATGACAGCAAGCAGCTTTTTCGTGTGTTTCATGCGTTTTGCTCCTTTGTTTCATAATTCAGAGAATACCCTGTTTTTTATTATAGCATTTGTTTTGCGAATACTCTTATTTATTTGAAAAATTCACGAAAATTTCACGAATCGACGAAGCCCTCATGTCTCGCCTCGCGCTTCGCCCGCAGAAGCCTCATGGTATCGATAACGCTCTGATGCGCAATCTGCCGCGGCTCGAACCGGATGAGCCGGAAGATGAGCTGCATGATGATCCCTGAGCCGAAGGTGCTCACGACAGTCCCGATTCCGACAGGGCCGCCAAGCAGCCGGCCGATCAGGAGCACCGTTCCCCAGAGCAGGATCTGCACGACGCCGATCGGCAGCCTTCGCAGCCGCTTGCCCAGCCCGACAAGCAGCGCGTCCCGGGGCCCGCAGCTCTGTCCGGCGGTCATATAGAAATACTGCCCGACCGCCATCAGCGCGAGACCGGCAACAATGACCGCGATCCCGATCCACACGTTTTTCGTCTTCGGGAACGGGTCGAGATCGGAGAACATCTGCACGAAATTGCCCGTGAGGAGCGCGTCGATGATCGTGCCGAAGCCGATCTTCTCCTTCAGCAGCACGTCGATGATCAGGATGATCACGCTCATCGCCGTCATGGCAAGGCCGTAATTGAGCGGCGTGTGCAGCGCGATGCCCGTGCCCAGGCAGTCCCACGGCGCGAGCCCCAGGTCCGCGCGGATCGTCAGATGCACCCCCAGCGCGAACACAAGGAGGCCGAACACGATCCGAGGCCATCCGAGAACGATCTTTTTACGACTCATCGCGCGCCTCCTTCCCCGAATAGTCATCCGCAACATCATAGCACTTCGCGGGAATGCCGTCAAGCAGAAAACGAACCGCCTCGGCAAGCTTCGTTCATTTACAAACGCGCCCGGGTGTGATAAAATATGTGCAAAGGAAAAACAGACTGTTTTTTGAAAAATCCCCCTGCGTAAGGGGTTGCTCGTGACGCTGCGTCATATGCTAAGATGCACGCGTAAGGAGGTGAACGCTGTGTCAAAATACACGACGGGAGACGTCGCGAAGCTCTGCGGCGTGACGGTGCGGACGGTTCAGTACTATGATACCAGGGGCATCCTGATCCCGAGCGGGCTTTCCGAAGGCGGACGACGCTTGTACAGCGAGGACGACGTGCGCCGGATGAAGATCATCTGCTTTCTGCGGAATCTGGGGCTTCCGATCGACGCCATTTCTCAGATCCTGCAGGAAGAGCACCCCGAGAAGGTGATCTCATTGCTGATCGAACAACAGGAAAAAACCCTTTCGGATGAGATCGCCGACAGAGAG
Organism: uncultured Eubacteriales bacterium; assembly: GCA_900321595.1. Taxonomy (GTDB): domain Bacteria; phylum Bacillota; class Clostridia; order Oscillospirales; family Acutalibacteraceae; genus UBA1081. The sequence goes on along the minus strand of ONWP01000228.1, from coordinate 7,576 downwards.
GAAAAGCTCGAAAAGCTGCGCGAGCTGAAAAACGGGCTGAAAAGCCGGGCGACATTCTCCCTCGAATCCATCGGTGACATAGCCGTTTATATGGAAGGCAGGAAAAAACTGAAAAGAATGCGTCTGATGATGATCCTGACCGGACTGCCGGTCACGGCGCTGCAATGTTTTTCCGTCATTTTCTGGATCGTCAGAAGCGTCTGGTGGCCGTTCGCCGTCTGGGTGCTTGTCGCCGCCGTCTGGGGCACGCTGGTCAGCCGGTACTACTTCAATCACGTGAAATATATCTGCCCGGAATGCCATGCGGTGTTCCGTCCGGTCCTGAAGGAGGCCTTCTGGGCAAATCACACGCCGACCGCGCGCAAGCTGACCTGCACCGCCTGCGGACACAAGGGCTTCTGTGTGGAAGTCTGGGGAGGCGATGAAAAATGACAGAATTTGAAAATATCGTCGTCGCAAGGAGCAGTATCCCGGCGCTTGTCGTCACAGTCGTTCTGATGACCGCGATCCCTGTCGCATTCTTGATCTATTGGCGTAGGAAACATAAAGGGCAAACAAAGCTCAGCTGGCTCATCGCGGGCGCCGCCGGATTTCTCGTTTCCGCCCGGGTGCTGGAGCTCGGCATGCACTATCTCTGCATCCTGGCGGACAATCCGGTTTCCCGCTTCATCAACGGGAACACCGCCGCGTTCGTGCTCTACGGTACGCTTGCGGCGGGCGTCTTTGAGGAGTGCGGAAGGCATATCGTGCTGAAGTACATCATGAAAAAGAACCGCACCCGGGAAAACGCGGTCCTGTACGGGATCGGTCACGGCGGGATCGAGGCGCTCGCCGTCATCCTGCCGTCCATGATCTTTTCCCTCGTCATCGCGATCGTGTTCTCCGCAGGTGACGTCGAAAGCGCGCTGAACACCCTGAAGATCACGCCGGAAACGGCCTCCGCCGCGCTTCCGACCGTTCAGGCTGCCGTCTCGTTTGATTACGGGATGATGGCGATGAACGTCATGGAGCGGCTGTTCGCGATGGGCATTCATATCGGGCTGACAGTCATCGTGTATTACGGTGTTGTAGGCGCAAAAAAGGTCTGTCTGCCGGGCGCGATCCTGCTGCATATGCTGGCGGATACCTTTCCCGCGCTGTATCAGAAAGGCGTTCTTCCGCTGTGGTCGGTCGAGGTCTGGGCCGCTCTGTGGACTGTTTCCATTGTATTCATCGCTGTGAAGCTGTACAGAAAAACGGAAGCACAGGAAGCAGCTCAAAATCAATCGTAGATTCCCGTTTGTCGGGATCCCGTCCGTCTGCGCGGACCTCCCGCTCCTGAAGCGCGAAAAAGAACAGGCGCCGGTCAAGCCGGCGCCGAATCATATCAAAGAAAGCGGAGGAGGCGCACGCTATTCCAGGCTCGAAACCGCCTCCGGCGAGTGCTCCCGCAAAAGCGACAGGAACTCCGCCTGATAGGCGATTTCCTCCTGCCGCTGAAGATCTCGTCCGGCGAGGATCTCCGCTTCCGGCAGCGGCTCCGCGCCCAGGAACCGCAGATGCGCCGCGGCGCGATCCGTCCGGAGCGCGACCTGCGTGTAGGCAGGCCCCGCCGCCAGCAGCCGCAGCGCCGTCTCCGGCGATACGAGGCCGCTTGTGAGCACGCCCCAGGTGTCGTAGATCGTGTCGTTCGCGATGGGCGCGACGATCACGTCGCAGTCCGGCTCTCGCACACGTCCGGCGCGGGCAGCAGTGAAAACCCGGTATGATACAGAACCAGCTCGTCCATGCGCGTCAACCGTTTTTGAGACGGATCTCCGCCCGGTTCGGCAGCGCCTGCGCCGGGTCAAACTGATACCGGATCGACTGCGCGGCGCTTTTCAGCACCAGCAGCGACAGGTCGTTTTCCGTGTCGTTCAGATCGAACCGCCCGCCGCCGTACTCGACGGTGACGCTCGTGGTCTGCTCCTGCGCGGAATGCTCGATCTGCACGTGGATCTGCGGCTCGTTCATCCGAGGCAGCAGGATCTGCTGCGCCAGCTCCTCGATCACAAGGCGCACGCGGTATTTATCCTTCGGCGCCATATCGTTCTGCATACAGTAGCGGTCGATCTGCGTGCCGGCGTCCAGGAAGTCGAAATCGCGGCTGTCGATCGTCAGCTCAAGCACCCTGAGCCTGCGCACAAAGCGCCGGGTCAGCTCCCGCTGCGGATCGTCGAATATCTGCGCGGGCGTGCCGTCCTCATAGATGCCGCCCTGATCCATATAGAATACGCGGTTGCTGATGGCGCGCGCGAAGCGCATCTCATGTGTGACGATCATCATCGTCCGGCCTTCCGCGGCCAGATCACGGATCACCGCCTGCACCTCGCCCACCATGTTGGGGTCGAGCGCGCTGGTCGGCTCGTCGAGCAGGATCACTTCGGGCTCCATCGCCAGCGTTCGCGCGATGGCGACGCGCTGCTTCTGTCCGCCGGAAAGCGCCTCGGGATACTGGAGCTCACGCCCCGCGAGCCCCACGCGGCGCAGAAGCGCCATGCCGGTATCGTAGGCCTCCTGCTTCGATTTTTTCAGGATATCCATCGGCGCGAGCATCAGATTCTCGATGACCGTCAGATGGCTGAACAGGTTGAAGGACTGAAAGACCATGCCCATCTTGCGGCGCGCCTGCGTCAGGTCGTACTTCGGGGCTGTGATGTCCGTGCCGTCGAGCAGGATCTGCCCGCCGGTGGGTCTTTCAAGCATATTGATGCAGCGCAGCAGCGTGGATTTGCCCGTGCCGGACGGTCCGATCACAGAGATGACGTCGCCGTCGCGAATGACCGCGTTCACGTCCTTAAGCGGCTCGGCGTTTTCATATTTTTTCTCGAGATGGATCAGCTCAATCATCGGTACGCACCCCCTTCAGGATCTTCTCCGGCGGTCTGCGGCGCGGATCGATCCGCAGCTCGATCCGTTTTACGAGGAACGTCAGCACCGCCGCGAGGATAAAGTAGATCACCGCCACGGCGATCAGCGGGAAGAAGGCCTCATAGGTGCGGCTGCGCACGATGTCGCCGACCTTCGTCAGATCCTGCACGGCGACGTAGCCCACGATGGCGGTCGCCTTGATGAGCGATGTGATCTCGCCCTTGTACGCGGGCATGAAGTGCGGCAGCGCCTGCGGCAGTATCACGCGGAAGAAGGCCCTGCGGTTCGTGTAGCCGAGCGTATAGGCTGCTTCGAGCTGCCCGCCGTCCACCGCGCCGACGCCGGCCTTGATCATCCCGTAGACCGCCGCGCCGAAGACCAGCGTGAAACCGATGACCGACACTGCCGTCCCGGAGATCGCGACCCTGCCGAATATGATGTAGTAGAGGATCATCAGCAGTACGACAACCGGCATACCCTGCACCAGCCGCACACAGAATCGCGTGATCGTGTTCGCCGCGCGATTTCCGTTGCGGCAAAGCATGAACAGGAAGAAGCCCAGCAGCGTGCCGAAGACGACGGACAGCGCCGTGATCAGCAGCGTCGTGCCGATGCCCTGCAGGAACAGCAGCCAGCGATGCTCGCGCAGAAACGTCTTCTCAAAGCTGTCGCGGATGCCGGACAGGAACGAGCCGTTTCCGGCAGACGGATCCTGCACCACGAAGACGACGCTTTCAGCGTAATGCGAATCCGAAAAATATACGCTCTCCTGCCGCTCCGGCGTGACAGCCAGACACGACCCGGCGAAGTCGCATTTCCCGCTCTGCACCGCGGCGAGGATCCCGTCGAAATTCATCTGCTCCACCTGCAGACGGTATCCGTTCTCCGCGCAGAATCCGGCGGCCAGCTCGATTTCGAAGCCGACGATCATCTGATCCCGGACATAGGAAAACGGCATCTGCGTGGCCGCGGTCGCCATGCGAAGCGTGCCGTTGGTATCCGGAAGCGAAGCGTAGTCCGGCATCTCCTTCCCGGATTCCTCCGGGCTGAACCATTTCTCACGCAGGGAATCGATCCCGCCGTTTTTGAGAAGCGTTTGGATGTAACCGCTGAACCGGTCGCCGAGCGCCCTGCCCTCGTCTGTCTTCGCGAAGGCGAACCCCAGCTCAGCGTCGAGCAGATGCTCATCCAGCCAGGTAAGCGTTTCGTCGGAGTACCGCATGAACGTCGCCATGGAGGCGGGTGTGACGAACGCGTCGATCCTGCCTGCCTTCAACGCCTGCGACATATCGGCATGCGCGTTGAAGTAGACGATCTCCGCCGTCGGCAGACGCTTCGCCACGAGCGAATCATGGATCGCGCCGGTGATCACGCCGATCCGTTTGCCGGCGAGATCATCCACGTTTTTGACCGCGGTCACGGGCGCCGCGGACGCGAGATCCGACGCGCGGACAGCCAGCACGATGTCACCATGGCTCGTCGGGTCGCAGAACAGCACCTGCTCCTCGCGCTCAGGCGTCACATTCATGTCCGTGGAAAAATCGTATTTTCCGGACTGCACCGCCGGGATCCGGCCCGCAAAATCCACGTCGCCGAGCTCCAGCGCGTAACCTCTGCTCCGGCAGAAACGCACGACGAGGTCTATGTCGTAGCCGACGTTTTTACCGTCCTTGATATAGGAGAACGGCATATCCGTGGAGGTCGTCACGACGCGGATCTTGCCGTTTTCGCCGGTGAGGTCGGACATGTCCACAACCTTTTTCGACTCATCCTTTCCGAGCCAGATCTCGTTCAGCTCATCCATCGTGCCATCTTTATAGCTCTGGGCAAGGAACGCGTTGAGCTCCTCGCAGAGCGCGGTGCTTTTCGGATCGTTTTTGCGGAACGCGAAGCTGTAGTTGTTCTCGGCGATACTGTCGTGAATATAATCGATCTCCGGCTGTTCGGCGTGCAGGGCCTTCATCCCCGGCTCGTCGCCCAGAAAGGCGTCGATCTTGCCGGCAAGCAGTGCGGTGACGCAGTCCGGATAGCTGTTGAACAGCAGATGCTCGCTGTCCGGAAAGTATTTCTTCGCCGCGTCCTCCATCAGCGCGCCGACCAGAACGCCGAGCTTCTTCCCGTTGTAGTCCTGCCAGCGGACCGACTCCGCGTCCGTTTTTGCGGCGAACGCCTGCGTCGGCAGGAGGATCGCCCCCAGCAGGATCCACGCGAGACAGACGAACAGCGCCGTCTTTCGTGTTTTATGGCTGCGCATCCGTGCACCCTCCTTCGTCATTTCGTTTATCAGTATAGATCCCGTCTTCTCCGAGCAGCGCCGGCCGGGACAAGCCTCCCGGCGTCAGACACGCCCTGATCGTTGCCGAATTTTTCATAGAGCGGCCCCCTTCTCTCGTTCGTCAAAATTGTATCATCGTTGGGAGGTTTTCGCAAGACAAAAACCCGAAACGTCCGTTTTTCGTGGCATTTTCGCCGTTTGTATGCTATAATCAGAGGAAAAAGAGCAAAAAAAGAGGACCTGCCTATGAACGATACGCTCGTTTACGATGAAGCGGACGCTTCCGTCGTCCTGATCCGGCCGACCGACGCGCGTGAAGCGCGTGAAACAGAACGGGAATACGCGCTGATCCGGGCGCGGACGGCGGTCGATTTCTGCCTGACCGCCGTCGTCGTTGAAGACTGGAACCGGGATCTGTCGCCCTGGCCGGCGCCCGCCGTCTTCGGCAGCGAGGCGTTCGGCGGCCGCGCGGCGGAAACGCTCGCGCGCGTGCTGGCGATCTGCAAAGATCCGGCGAAGACGTATCTGGTCGGCGGCTACTCCCTCGCGGGACTTTTCGCGCTCTGGGCCGCCGGACAGACGGACCGGTTCGCCGGCGTGGCGGCCGCTTCGCCGTCCGTCTGGTTCCCCGGCTTCACGGAATATCTGCGCGAGAGCGGCGTCCGCGCGAACCGGGTCTGCCTGAGCCTCGGCGACAAGGAGGCGAAAACGCGCAATCCCGTCATGGCGACCGTCGCGGACCGGATCCGGGAAACGCGGGACATCCTGACCGAACGCGGCGTCGCCTGCACGCTCGAGTGGAATGCGGGCGGCCACTTCAGGGAACCCGACCTTCGTACCGCGAACGCCTTCGCCCGGGTGATGAACGGGATATCGGCGGAACCCGTTTCGTTATTTCAATCGAATGAAGACAATTAAGACGATCGCAGTGAGAATAAACAAGCCGTAGATCCCGATAAAAATGATCGGCAGTCTTTTCTCCCGGTCGGTAAAAGAAATGTATCGTTCTTTACTGTACCTGTTCTTCATGGCTTTCCATTCCGCGTCATACAGGGAAGCCGCAAGACGTTTTTCAATCATACTCAGAATCTTAAGCTTTCCCTTGTTGTTAATAAAGTATGATTTCAGGATTCCCCGCCATGACAGATTCAAAAAGATTCCCGGGATCGACAACACGATCACAATGATCAATTTCAACAAAAGATTATCGTTGTCATTCAATGCAAACACCGTCGCTCCGATCGTAATCAGCGCCGTATTCGCTGAGATGTAAAAACTGTTCACATTCTGCCGCCGGGTCACTAATGCTTCCGCGCTCTCAGAAAACAGTTTGTACTGCTCCAGCAATATATCAACGCCAACCCCCACGTTATTGTTGAACAACGGAATATACGTATCTTTATCGAACCCGTCGATAATGGAATACAGCGCCGCTTTATCCTCTACGATCTCCGCAAGACAGTGTTTTTCCTTCGTCGTTTTATCTATTTCAAACAGCTGCTCACTCAACAGTTCGCTGAGTGATTCATCCGTTTTATCAAGCTTTTTTCCCGCATCCACCCGCAGACAAACAATAAATTTGTCGTAGGCCAGCGCTTTTTTGATCTCCCAATTGACATTTTTGTTTTTTGCGGAATGTGTACTGACAGCATACACGATCATATCCGCAAGCTTTATCATTTTCACGGCGTCACGATGCCACGCGTGTTTTATCCGGATTTTTTTGTTGTTTCGATCCCTGGAATTCATACGAAGGACTGTCGTTCCTTTGAATTTGTCAGCAATCTCCTTTCGAAGCGTTTCAACCTGGCTTCTGCATTCGCTGTCGTAAATGACCAGAACTTTCATATGTGCTTAACCTGCTTTCTGTTTTTCTTTACCGCCCGGCGCCGACTCGCTGTCACGAGACCGGGGCGAGCGCTCAAAACAACCGTTACCAAAACCCGCCGATCGAATGCACCCCCCGAGACGGAGGGTGCGTTCGTCTGTATCGCGGCTGTTTCAACCGCGGCAGCGGGACGGATCGCAGCCCCTCGCTTCTGCTGCTTGCGCGGGATCCCGCTGACGCGCGCCGTTGTTATAATACGTGTCGTAGATCTCGTTCATCCGCTTGCCGGAATCGGTGTGGGTGTAAAAGGCGAGTTTGGGCACGGGCCAGCCGTCCATGTAATAGCCGTACCAGACGTCCAGGAGCGCCAGAAGCCGGTCGTAATAGATGTCGTTGTTGGTGGTGTCGAACACGATGAAATCAACGCCCGCGTCCGTGAGCAGCTGGCAATGCCGCGAGAGCACCCACCGGTCCGTCTGGAAGTAGTAGCCGAACAGCGGCTCGCCCCAGTGATGAGAGACGAGAAACGGTCCGCCGCCGGCAGCCTCCCAGCGTGCGCCGGAAAGGTACGCCTCCGGGTCGTT